>CAXUES010000096.1:0-9291 GCA_964250185.1 uncultured Solirubrobacteraceae bacterium
AACTCCGGGTGGTCGGCCTGCAGCACGACGGCGTCGACGGGGGCGCCGTCCCAGACCTCGAAGCCGAGCGAGTCGAGCTCGGCCATGTCGTAGAGCGGGTCGGTGGCGACGACGGTCGCGCCCCGCGCGAGGAGCTCGTCGCGCACGCCGAAGGCGCCGGAGAAGGCCGTCTCCTTGACGCCGCCGCGGTAGGCCACGCCGAGCACGAGCACCCGGGAGCCCTCGACGTCGCCGAGCAGGTCCACGGCGTAGGCGGGCATCGCGTCGTTGACCGCACGGGCGGCGCGGGGGAGCGTCGCCTCCGGCGCCCCCTCGAGCAGGAAGCGCGGGTAGACCGGGATGCAGTGCCCGCCCACGGCGACGCCGGGGCGGTGGATGTGGCTGAAGGGCTGGGAGTTGGCCGCGTCGATGACCGCGTCCACGTCGAGCTCGAGGCGGTCGGCGAAGCGGGCGAGCTCGTTCGCGAAGGCGATGTTGATGTCGCGGTAGGTCGTCTCGGCGAGCTTGGTGAGCTCCGCGGCCTCCGCCGAGCCCATGCCCCGCACCTCGGCGTCCAGGAACGCGGCGTAGAGCTCGACGCCGCGCGCCTCGCCCGCGGCGCTCAGGCCGCCGACGAGCTTGGGGTAGGTGGCCAGGTCGGCGAAGACACGGCCGGAGTAGACGCGCTCGGGGCTGAAGACGACCGTGAAGTCCTCCTCGGCCGTGAGGCCGCTGGCCTGCTCCAGCGCGCCGGCCACGCGCGTGCGCGTCGTGCCGACGGGGACCGTCGTCTCCAGCGCGACGGTCGTCCCGGCCTGCAGGCCGCGGCCGACGTCGGCGAGCACCGCGTCGAGGATCGCCCAGTCCGGCCGGGCCTGCGCGTCGACGTAGAGCGGCGGGACGAGCACCGCGAGGTCGGGGGCCGTGGCGAGGGCGGCGGCCGTGTCGGTGGTCGCCTCGAGGCGGCCCGCGGCCCGCGCCTCGGCGAGCGCCTCGTCGAGGCCGGCCTCCCCGGGGAACGGCGCGCGGCCCCGGTTGACCAGGGCGACGACGCGCTCGTCGACGTCGCACCCGACGACCTCGTGGCCCGCGCGGGCGAGCTGCGCGGCGATCGGCAGGCCGATCTTCCCCAGGGCGACGACGACGGCGCGCATCAGAGGACGACCGTCTCGCCCGACGCGGCGCTGCGCAGCACGGCCTCGGCGCAGAGCACGGCCTCCAGGCCCTCCTGCAGCGTGACGACCTGCGGATCGGGCAGGCCCACGACGAGGTCGTAGAAGCCGTCGTGCTCGACCTGCAGCGGCTCGCGGCGCTCCAGCGCGTAGCGGGTCATGTCGCCCTCGGAGACGCCGCGCAGCTGCTGGCTGGCGTCCCAGGGGCTCGTGACCTGCCCGTTGGCGTAGAAGGTCAGGTCGGCGGTCAGCGTGTCGGCGACGAGCATGCCCCGCTCGCCGAGGACGCGGGTCTGGCGGACCTTCGTCGGCGAGAGCCAGTCGACGTTGACGTTGAACGCGGCGCCCGAGGTGAGGCGGCCCGTGGCCAGCACGAGGTCCTCGTGCGCGCGGCCCATGCGGTGCTGGGTCTGGGCGGCGACGCGCTCGACGGGAGCGCCGCCGAGCCAGCGCACGAGGTCGAGGTCGTGGGTGGCGAGGTCCTTGACCACGCCGACGTCGCGGATGCGGTCGGGGAACGGGCCGACGCGCTCGGTGGCGATGAGGAAGACCTCGCCGAGCTGGCCCTCCCGCACGCGGCGGCGCAGCTCGAGCAGCGCCGGGTTGCAGCGCTCGACGTGGCCCACGGCGCCCTGCGCGCCGCCCGCCGCGACGTGGTCGATGAGCGCGCGGGCGTCGGCCTCGGTGGCCGCCAGCGGCTTCTCGACGAGCACGCTGACGCCCGCGGCGGCCAGCTCGGCCACGGCGGGGAGGTGCTCCTCGGTCGGGACGGCGACCACCGCGAGGTCGGGCGGCCCCCCGGGGAGGGCGAGCAGCTCGGCGACGGTGTCGACGCGCCGGCCCGGGTCGCGCAGGACGCCGAAGCGGTCGCCGCCGGGATCCACCGCGCCCGCGAAGTCGATCCGCGGAGAGGCCTGCAGGATGCGCGCGTGGTGGCGGCCGATCATCCCCAGCCCGAGGACCGCGCCGCGCAGGGGCGGGGGGGAGGGCGGCGAGGGGGGCGTCGTCACGGGGAGGCGTAGGCTACCGAGCCATGGCAACGGCCTCCGCCCCCGGGCTCGTGCTCGCCCCCGACGCCCAGGTCGGCGAGGGCGTCGAGTTCGGCGCCCACGTCGTGGTCCACCCGGGCGTGATCATCGGCGACGGCGTGGTCATCCAGGACGGCGCCGTCCTGGGCAAGCCGCCGACGCTCTCGGCCCGCTCCGCGACGCGCGGCGAGGTGGGCGTGCTGGTCATCGAGGCCGGTGCGGTCATCTGCACGCACGCCGTCGTGGTGGCCGGCGCGCACATCGGCGCGGGCGCGATCGTCGGCGACCAGGCCTTCGTCCGCGAGCGCACGACGATCGGCGCGGGCTCCGTC
The DNA here is from genome assembly GCA_964250185.1 of uncultured Solirubrobacteraceae bacterium. Lineage (GTDB taxonomy): Bacteria > Actinomycetota > Thermoleophilia > Solirubrobacterales > Solirubrobacteraceae > Paraconexibacter. Next base: position 2,512 of record CAXUES010000096.1, read on the forward strand.
GTCGGCCGCGGCGCCGGGGTCGACCCCGACTGCGTCGTCGGCGCGCGCGTGCGCCTGCAGTCCAACGTCTACCTCACCGCCCACTCCGTGGTGGAGGACGACGTCTTCGTCGGACCGTGTGCGATGACCACGAACGACAACACGATGTCCCGTCGCGGCGAGGGCTCAGCGCTCGTCGGGGCGACGCTGCGCCGCGCCTGCCGCATCGGCGGCGGCACCGTGCTGACGCCGGGCGTCGAGGTCGGCGAGGAGGCCTTCGTCGCCGCGGGCTCCGTGGTCACCAACGACGTGCCGGCCCGCGGGGTCGTCATGGGCGTCCCGGGCCGCGTCGTGCGCTGGGTCGACGACGCCGACCTGCTCGAGAACTTCCAGGGCTGAGGGAGCGGCCGCCGCTACGCGGTGGGCACGAGCTGCGCGGCGATGCGGGTCTCCTCCGCCGCGCCGTCGCGCCAGACGATCTGCTCGCGGCCCGGTCCGACGCCGACCATGACGATCGGCACGCCGACCGCCTCGGCCAGGAAGTCGAGGTAGTCGCGGGCGGCCTGCGGGAGGTCGGACTCCGAGCGGGCCTCGCCGATGTCCTCGCTCCAGCCGGCCATCTCGGTGTACTCGCCCGTCGCCTTGTGCAGCACGGACTGGTGGTAGGGGAAGGTGTCGAACGACGCCTCGGTCTCGGCGCGGTAGCTCGTGGCCACCTTGATCGTGTCGAAGCCCGTCAGCACGTCGAGCTTGGTGATGCACAGCGCGGTCATGCCGTTGAGGCGCGCGGCGTAGCGCAGGCCGACCGCGTCCATCCAGCCCGTGCGCCGCGGGCGTCCGGTGGTCGTGCCGTACTCGTGGCCCTTCTCGCGCATGCGCTCGCCGACCTCGTCGTGCAGCTCGGTCGGGAAGGGCCCGGCGCCGACGCGGGTGGCGTAGGCCTTGGCCACGCCCCAGACCTCGTCGAGGTCCTTCGGCCCGACACCGGCGCCCGCGCAGGCCGCGCCGGCGACCGTGTTGGACGAGGTCACGAAGGGGTACGTGCCGTGGTCGAGGTCGAGGAGCGCCGCCTGCGCGCCCTCGAAGAGCACGAGCTTCTCGTCGTCCAGCGCCCGCCAGGCCACCGCGGTGGTGTCGGCGATGTGCTGCTCGAGGCGGTGGCCGGCCAGCAGCAGGTCCTCGACCATCTGCTGCAGGTCGAGCTGCGGGCCGAACTCCGGGTGGCGCTCGAAGGGCCGCAGCAGCGCGCGCTTGCCCTCCAGCGCGGCGAGCACCTTCTTCTTGAGGATCTTCTCGTCGAGGAGGTCCTGCATGCGGATCCCCAACCGCGAGGCCTTGTCGGCGTAGCAGGGCCCGATGCCGCGCTTGGTCGTCCCGATCGCGAGCTTGCCCAGCCGCGCCTCGCCCGAGTGGTCGAGGATGATGTGGTAGGGCATGATCACGTGCGCGTTGGCGCTGATGCGCAGACCGCTGACGTCGATGCCGCGGCCGCGCAGCCCGTCGAGCTCCCCGAGGAGCACCTTCGGGTCGACCACGACGCCGTTGCCGATGACGCACGTCTTGCCGGGGTAGAGGATCCCGCTCGGGATGAGGTGGAACTTGAACTCCTCCCCCTCGCGCACGATCGTGTGGCCGGCGTTGTTGCCGCCCTGGAAGCGGATGATCGCGTCGGCCCGCTCGGCGAGCAGGTCGATGACCTTGCCCTTGCCCTCGTCGCCCCACTGGGCGCCCACGATCACGATGCCTGGCATGAGCGCTACAGCCTACGGCCGGGAGCCGGGGGCGCCGTCGTCCCACGGCGGCGGCACCGTGAGCAGGCGGTCGGTGGCGGCGTGCATGCGCTGGTCCTCGCCGAAGGCCGGCAGCACCTCGCACATCTCCTCCAGCCGCGAGACGGTGCGCTCCTTGATCTGCGCGACGAGGTCCTCGCGCTGCTCGAGGTTCGTCGTGATGACGATGGAGCGCTCCTCCTCGTAGCGGGCGTTGACGATCGCGTAGAGCTGCTCGAGCACCCAGTCGCTCGTCTTCTCGGCGCCCACGTCGTCGATGTGGAGCAGATCCACCTCGGTGAGGCGGTCCAGCAGCACCGTGTACGAGCGGTCGGAGTCGTCGTCGAAGGTCGTGCGGATCTCGGCGAGCAGCCGCGGGAGCGAGTACACCGCCACGGTGCGGCCCGCGTCCAGCACCGCCTGCGAGACGATCATGGCCAGCGTCGTCTTGCCGGTGCCCGGCCCGCCGAAGAGCCACAGCCCGCGCCCCTGGTCGAGGTTGGCGTCGAGGTCGCGGACGTAGCTCTTGACCGCCCGCACGAGCATCGGGTTGCGCTCGGCGATCTCCGGCACGGGCTGGCGGTCGAACGACGCCCCCCGGTACTTGCGCGGGATGACGGTGGCGAGCTGGCGGGTGCGCCGCTGGGCCACGCGCTGGGGCCGGCAGCGGCACGGCGAGACCGTGCGCGTCGCGTCGTCGTCGATGAAGCCCGAGCCGTCGCAGAGCCCGAACGGGCACGGGTCGCCGTCGCGCAGCGCCATGGGTGCGCTCAGCGCTCCCGGCTCATGCCGCGGAAGCGCGGGTACTCGCCCTGGAAGACCAGCGGCACGTCCCCCAGGCCGCCGTTGCGGTGCTTCTGGATGAGGATCTCGCCCTCGCCCGGCCGCTCGGTCGTGTCCGGGAAGTAGTACTCGTCGCGGTAGATGAACATGACGAGGTCGGCGTCCTGCTCGATGTTGCCCGAGTCGCGCAGGTCGGAGAGCTGCGGCTTCTTGTCGGTCGTCGAGCGCGACTCGACCGCGCGCGAGAGCTGCGACAGCGCGATGACCGGCACCTGCAGCTCGCGGGCCAGGATCTTCAGCCCACGCGACATCTGCCCGACCTGCTCCACGCGGTTGTCCGAGCGGCCGTCGGGGCGCATGAGCTGCAGGTAGTCGACGATGATCAGCCCGAGGCCGCCCTCGTACTCCGCCTCGAGCTGCTGGTGCAGGCGGCGCGCCTTCGCGCGGACGTCGAGGATCGAGACGTCGGAGGAGTCGTCGATGTACAGCGGTGCCGCGTCGTAGCGCGAGGCCGCCTCGAGCACCCGGTTCCACTTGCGCTCGTCCTTCAGGCGGCCCTTGCGCAGGTCGTCGCCCTTGATCGACGCCTGCGAGGCGATGAAGCGTTGGGCGAGCTCGGACTCGCTCATCTCCAGCGAGAACAGCGCGACGGGCCGCGGGCGGTCCGGGTGCAGCGTGACGTTCTCGGCGATGTTGGTGACCAGGGCCGACTTCCCCATCGACGGCCGCGCCGCGAGGATGATGAGGTTGCCGGGCTGGAAGCCGCCGGTGATCTCGTCGAGGTCGTCGAAGCCCGACGGGGTCCCGGTGAGCGACGTGGCGCCCGAGGAGAGCTTCTGCCAGACGTCGAGCTCCTCGTGGAGCACGGTGCCGACGTCCCGGAACTCCTTGGTGGTGTCGTCGTGGGCGACCTCCAGGATGATGCGCTCGGCGCGGTCGACGATCTCGCGCGGCTCGCCGTCGTGCCCGTGGACGGAGGCCTGGATCTCGTAGGTCGCGGTGAGCACCTGCCGCAGCAGGGAGAGCTCCTTGACGACCTTGCCGTAGTGGCGCAGGTTGCCGACCGCCGGCACCGTGGCGGGGAGCGCGTCGATCTCGGCCTGGCCGCCGACGGCCTCGAGCTGCCCGCGCCCGCGGAGCTGCTCGGTGACCGTGAGGACGTCGATCGGCTCGCTCTCGGAGTAGAGGTCGAGCATCGCCCCGAAGATCGTGCGGTGGCGCTCCAGGTAGAAGTCCTCGGGGCGCAGGCTCTCCGAGACGACGTAGGAGTACATCGGCTTGTCCGACAGCAGCACGGCGCCGAGGACGGACTGCTCGGCCTCGAGGGAGTGGGGCGGCGCGGTGCCGCCGGGCGCCGGCGCGAGGGCCGGGGCGTCGGAGTAGGGGAAGGTGGTCATCGCTCGGTCGCCATGGAGGGCAGAGCGGCGAAGCTAGCAACGGCCCAGGTAGGCACCGGGCGTTCTGCGCGCACCTTGCGACAGAGTCGTCACGGCTTGTGACGGAGGCGTGACGGGCGCCCCGCACGGGGCGGGGCGCCGACGAGCGGTGGAGCTAGCGCAGCTCCGTGACCATCGTCTTGACGAGGGCCTTGATGCCGGGGGCGATCTCCACGGACACCTGGTAGGTGCCGACGGCCTTGATCGCGTCGTCGAGCTGGATGTGGCGGCGGTCGACGGTGATGCCGCGCGCCTCCTTGATGGCGTCGGAGAGGTCCTGCGTGGTGACCGACCCGAACAGGCGGCCGTCCTCGCCGGCCTTCTCGGCGATGGTGAGGACCGTCTTGTTGAGCAGCTCGGCCTGCTCGCGGGCGGCGGCGACGGCGTCGGAGGCGGCGCGCTGCTGGGCGACGCTGGCGCGCGCGGCGGCCTCGATGGCGCCCTTCGTGGCGGGCGCGGCGAGCTTGCGCGGGATCAGGAAGTTGCGCAGGTAGCCCTTGGAGACCTCGACGACGGAGCCCTTGGCCCCGAGCTGGTCGACGTCGGAGAGCAGGATGGCTTCGGGCATGGCGGGAGTCCTCTGGCTGACGGCGGGAGCAGGCGGGCACGCGGGATCCGCGCGCGCGAAGGGTCCTGCAGTGTGACACGTCGGCCCGGGCGCCCTCGGGCGACGACCGTCCCGCAGGATGGCCGTCGCCGCGGGTCAGGCGATCAGAACGGGATGTCGTCGTCGCCCGTGGCGCTGCCGACGGGCGTCGGGGCGGGACGGAAGTCCTGCGTGTCGGTCGGGATGTCCGAGGAGCCCGAGAAGCCGCCGTTGTCGCGCGGCGCGGCGTCGTCGCGGCCGCCGGCGAGGAACTGCACCGTGTCGGCGATGATGTCGACGGACTGACGCTTGCCGCCGCCGTCCTTGGCCTCCCACTCGCGCCACTCCAGGCGGCCGTCGATGGCGACGGGCCGGCCCTTGGCCAGGTACTTCGCGCAGTTCTCGCCCTGGGCGCCCCAGACGGTGACGTCGAAGTAGTTGGGCTTGTCCACCCACTGCCCCGAGGCGTCCTTGCGACGCGAGTTCACCGCGACGCGCAGGCGGCAGACGGCGTTGCCGTTCTGCAGCGAGCGCAGGTCGGGGTCGGACGTGAGGTTGCCGGTGATCGTGACCCGGTTGATGTTGCTCGCCGCCATGGCTGAGGCTCCTTCTGAAGGGGGTGCGTGGTCGCTGTCGCGAAGTCTAGGTCCGGCCCCGGCGGCTGCTCCCCCCGTCGTGCGGAACTGCGCGCGTCCTGCGGGGAGTTCGTGCGCCGACGTGCGTCCCGTGGTGCAGAGCGCGGGGGGCGGACGGGCCTGAACGCACGAAGGGCGCCCACCGGGCGCCCTCGAGGACCTGCGTGCCGGCCGTGGGGCCGGCTCGAGCGGACGGTGGCTAGTCGTCCTGCCCGCGCTGGGGCTGGTCGTCGTCCTCGTCGGACGACGGCGACGCCGGCGCGGCGGCGGGCGTGGCGGAGACGGTGAGGTCCGGCGGCTTCGGGGCGTTGACGGCGCCCTTGATGATCCGGAAGCGCTGGACGCCGTCGGTGATGCGCAGCACGCGCTCGACCTGGGCGAGCAGCTCGCGGTCGCCGTTGAACTGGATCAGGTGGTACTCCGACGACGACTTCTTGTCGATCTCGTACGCCGTGGGCCGGACGCCCCAGTCGTGGCTGCTGACGATCTTGCCGTCGCGCACGAGCAGGTCGCGCGTGTCCGCGAGGATCTTCGCCCGGCGGTCGTCCTCCGTCGCCGGGTCGAGGAGCAGCATGAGGTCGTAGGTCGGGGTCTCAGTCGCCATGTGAGCCGCTGAAGGTAGCAGTGCCCCGAGGGGGGCGAGATCGCCTCCCTCGCGCCTAGAGGGAGCATGGACACGGCCGGATGGCTCGCGCGGGTGCGCTGGGGGAACGTCGCGCGAGCGGCGGCGCTGGCCCTCGCCGTCGGGCTCGTGGCCCTGTGGCCCCGGCTCGCCCCGCGGGCGCCCGAGGTCCCGCCGGCCGCCGCCGTGCCGCTCGCCGCCGCCCCGGCTCCCGCCGAGATCCCGACGACGCCCGCGGCCGCCACGACGACGACGACGACCGAGGCGAGCGCCCCGGCTGATCCTCCGGCGCGCGAGCGACCGCGTGCCGCCCGCCGGGCCCGCCGCGCACGACCCGCGCGAGCCGCACCACGGAGTCCCCGTCGCGCAGCACGACGGCCGACCCGCTCCCGGGCGCGCGAGGCGGCGCCCGCCCCGCCCGCCGCTCCGGCCACGGCCGAGGCGCCGGCCCCGGTCATCGCTCCCGCGCCCGGGAGGGCGACGCCCGCGCCCCGCCGCCTGGCCCCGGCTCCGGCTCCGCGCGAGTTCCCGGACCCCGCCGGTGCGGAGTTCGGCCCGTGAGCCGGGCCTCAGACCTCGGCGCCCGCCTTCTTGCGGATGTCCGCGAGCTGGTCGTCGATCCAGTCGCCCGGGTCGCGCGCGGTCACCGTGCGCTTCAGGCCCTCGAGGCGTGCCGCGCGCTCCTCCGGGCGCATGGTCAGCGCCGCGTGGATCGAGTCGGCGAGCTCCTGGATGTCGAACGGGTTGACCGACAGGGAGTGCTCGCCGAGCTCCTCGTGCGCGCCCGTGTTCTCGCTGAGGATGCTCACGCCACCGCGCTCGTTGAGCAGCGGCCCCTCCTTGGCGACGAGGTTCATGCCGTCGAACATCGCGTTGACCAGGAGCACGTCGTAGTGCTTGTAGGTCGCGATGGCTTCCTCCATGTCGTCGCGCAGCTTGAGCTGGATGGGCATCCAGTCCGGCGTGCCGT
>CAXUES010000097.1:0-7290 GCA_964250185.1 uncultured Solirubrobacteraceae bacterium
GCCGCCACGACGGCGGCGACCGGCAGGCGGCGCTCGGGCAGCTCGCCGCGGCGCGCGCGGCGATCGCCGCCGGGGCGATCGAGCCGGGCGTGGCCTGCCTGCGCCAGGCCTGCGGCGAGGCCCGGGCGGTCGGTGAGGACGACCTGCTCGCCCGGGCGCTGTTCGCGCTCGGTGTCGCGCTCGTGCACGCGATCCGCGGGCGCGACGAGGAGGGCGCGGCCGTCCTGCACGAAGCGCTCGCGCTCGCCGAGCGCTGCGGTGACGACCCGCTCGCCGGGCGGGCGTGCCGGGAGCTCGGCTTCGTCGCCGTCCAAGCGGCGCGGGGCGCGTCGGCGGGCCGGTGGTTGCACCGCGCGACGCAGCTGGCCCGCACCGGGTCGGAGCAGGCGGCCGTGCTCGGCGTCCGCGGCATGGCGCTGTCGGACCGCGGGCACTACGCCGCCGCCATCGCGATGCTCGAGGGGTCGATCTCCCACGCGCGAGCCTCCGGCGACGCGCGCCAGGAGGCCTGGTCGCTGGCGATCCTCGGCCGGGCGCTGCTGCTGCGGCTGCAGCTCGACCGGGCCGCCGAGGTCCTCGACGCGTCACTGGCCCTCGTGGGGGCGGAGGGCTGGATCGCCCTGCAGCCGCTCCCCGAGGCGCTGCGCGCCGAGGTCGCGCTGCGCCAGGGCGACGCCACCACCGCATCCGCGCTGCTGGAGCACGCCTTCTCCCTCGGCTGCCGCCTCGGCGACCCGTGCTGGGAGGCGCTCGCCGCACGCGCGACCGGCCTGGTGCACGCGTCGCGCGACGAGACACCGGCCGCGCTGGCCCGCCTGCGCGACGCGGCGTCGCGCGCGGTGCGCGTCGCCGACCCCTACGTCTGGGTGCAGGCCCACTGCCTCGACGCCCTGGCCGGCGTGGCCGTCGCCGCCGGCGAGGCGGACGCGGCCGGGCACGTCGCCGCGCTGGAGCGCGTCGCCGCGCGTGGCGACCTCCGCGAGCTCGTCGTCCGCGCGGCGGTGCACCGCGCCCGGCTCGGGGACCGCTCCGGGCTGCCGGCCGCCCGTGGCCTGGCGGCGGGGGTCGACAACCCGGCGCTGCACGCGACGCTCGCCGCGGCCTAGGTCACACGGCCCGTCACACGCCCGGGTGGTGGGCTGCTCGCAGTCGGACCCCACCACCCACGAAGGACGGAGCACCACATGCCCCTCATCAACGTCAAGGTCATCGAGGGCGTCTTCACGCCCGAGCAGAAGTCGCAGATCACCGAGCGCCTCACCGACGCGATGGTCAGCGTCGAGGGCGAGGCCATGCGCGGCGTCACCTGGTGCGTCCTGGAGGAGGTCCGCAGCGGCGACTGGGCGATCGGCGGCCAGGCGCTGACCACCGAGGCCGTGCAGGCGCTCGCCGCCGGCGCGCCCGCCTGACCCGGCCCCCGCGCGCTAGCGGCGGGCGGTGCGGCGGCGCGCGAGGCGCTTGGCGCCCGGGACGGGCAGGAGCTCGATGCCCGCGCCCTTGAGGTCCAGGCGGTGCACGAGGACCTTGATGCGCTCGCGCTCCTGTGGGGTGAACGCCGACGGGCGGCCGCGGAACTTGCGCACGAGGCGGCCGAGCTCCTGGCGCTCCTGCGGCTCCAGGACCTTCCAGCGGTCGCGGGCGAGCATCGCCGCCTGGGCGGCGATCATCCACGGGGAGACCTTGACGAACGGGAGCTTGGCCACGGTGGGTGCGTACCCGGGCGCACGGCGTAGGTTGCGCGGCGTGCCCACCCGCGCGGAGATCCGACGCCGCCGCGCGGTCGCCCTCGGGGCGCTGGCCACGGGCGCCCTGGCCCTCGGCGTCGCGCTCGGCGCCGGCGACGGCGATCCCGGCGGCAACGCGCCGCGCGGCGCCGCGGGACGCGCGACCGCCACGACCCGCGCCGCCGCGCCCGCCATCCCCACCCCCGCCGTCGAGGAGGCCGTCGACCGCCTGGACGGCCTGCAGCAGGCGGGCACGACGATCGTCCTGCGCTTCGCGGGCACCCGCGCGCCGGCCTACGTGCTGCGCGCCCTGCGCGAGCGGCGCGCGGCCGGGGTCATCCTCTTCGCCGACAACGTCTCCGGCCCCGCGCAGCTGCGCGCGCTCACCCGCTCGGTGCACCGGGCCGCCGGCGACGGCCCGGGCCTAGTGATGGTCGACCAGGAGGGCGGCGACATCCGGATCGTCCCGTTCGCCGGGCCGGCGTCGGGGCAGGCGCGGCGCACCGCCGCCGACGCGACGCCCGTCGCCCGCGCCGCCGGCCGGCAGCTGCGCGCGCTCGGCGTCGACGTGGCCCTCGGGCCGGTGGCCGACGCGGGACGGCCGGGCACCGCGCTGCGCGGCCGCTCCTTCTCCGGCGACGTCGCCGACCTCACCGCCCGCACCGTCCGCGGCTGGCGCGCCGCGGGCGTGCTGCCCACGGCCAAGCACTTCCCGGGCCTGGGCGCGGCGCAGACCAACACGGACTTCGACGCGGCGGACATCGACGTGCCCCGCGCCGAGCTCGACCGGGTCGACCTGCCGCCGTTCCGCGCGGCCATCGCGGCGGGCGTGCCGCTGGTCATGGCCTCCCACGCGGTCTACCCCGCGCTGGACGGCGACCACATCGGCTCGCAGTCGCGCGCCGTGCTGACGACGCTCCTGCGCGGCGAGCTCGGCTTCCGCGGCGTCGTCATCACCGACTCGCTGGAGGCCGAGGCGGTCACCTCGCGCTCCAGCACCCCGGTGGCCGCGGTGCGCTCGATGGACGCGGGCGCCGACCTCCTGCTCACGACGGGGAAGGGCTCCTACCTGCAGGTGCTGCGCGCCGTCCGCGCCCGCCAGCGCGGCGACGAGGCCTTCGCGCGACGCGTGCGGCAGGCCGCCGCACGCGTCCTCGCGCTGGGCTAGCCGGCTACTGCGGATCCGTCGACGTCGCGGGGTCGTCGTCCACCGCGGCGGCCAGGCGCGGCACGAGGTCGTCGAGCATGATCGGCAGGCTGAGCACCGACTCCTTGGAGAAGGCGGCGTAGATGTCGCCGTCGGCCTCGTCGACGAACAGGTCGCGGCCCTCCTCGCGCACGCCGAGGTCGCGGTAGACCGGGTCCTCCTTGACCGAGCGGATGACCGACCGGCCCTCGGTCAGCCAGACCACCGTGTCGAGGTCGAGCAGGTCCAGGCGCTCGTTGGAGATCGAGCCGCCGAACTCGTCCTTGCCCCCGACCGAGCTCAGGCGCTTCGGGAAGACGAAGCCCAGGTCGGTGAGGAAGCGGGTGCGGGCGTCCTGCGGGCCGTAGATGTAGGTGCCCTCGAAGACCGCGGCCACCGTCGCCGTCCTGCCCTCGAACTCCGGGTGCGCCGCGGCGGCCTGCTCCACCCGCGAGCGCACCTGCTCGCCCATCTGCCTGGCCTCGTCGGCCTTGCCCACCGCGGTGCCGATCATGGTCAGCTCCTGCTCCCAGGTGCTCCCGTAGTCCACCACGCCCTTGGGCTGGGCGATGGTCGGGGCGATCTTGGAGAGCGTGGTGTGCTCGTCGCGGGTCATGCCCGAGTAGATCCCGACGATGAGGTCGGGGCGCAGCGAGGCCACCTGCTCGATGTCGATCCCGTCCGTGTTGGTCAGGACGGTGGGCAGCGGACGGGAGCCGAGCTCCGCGCGGGCCCACGGGGCGATGGCGCCCGGCTCCTCGCCGAACCACTCCGTGGTGGCCACGGGCGCGATCCCGAGGGCGAGGAGGTCGTCCTGCTCGCGCAGGCCGACCACCACGACGCGCTTCGGCGCCGCGTCGATCTCCGCGGTGCCGTACTTGTGCGCGACGCTGACCGGGAACGCCGAGGCGCTCGCGCCCGTCGTCGCGGCCGCCCCGCTCGAGCCGGCGTCGTCGTCGTCGGATGAGCCGCAGGCGCCGAGCGCGAGGGCGGCGAGCAGCAGCAGGAGGGGCAGGAGGAGGCGGCGCAGGTGGGGCATCTCGGACCTCGTGTCGATGGGCGGACGCCGCTTAGGGCGCCCTAACAGTTAGGGTCACCTTACGCAGATGGCCGTCACCGCGACCTCACCCCAAGCTCATGTGCGCCCGGGCACCCTCCGCGCCGCCGGCCTCGTCGTGTGCCTCGCGTTGCTGCTGGCCGGCGCGCTGCTCTCCCTGGCCGTGGGCACCCGCGCCGTCGCCCCCGGCGAGGTCGTGCGCGCGCTGCTGGGCACCGCGACGGGCCCCGACGCCGACGTCGTGCGCGAGCTCCGGGTCCCCCGCACGCTGCTGGCGATCATCGTCGGCGCGTCGCTCGGGATCGCCGGCGCGCTCATGCAGGCCCTGACGCGCAACCCGATCGCCGACCCTGGGCTCCTCGGCGTCAACGCGGGCGCCTCGGCGGCCGTGGTCACGGCGATCGGCTCGCTCGGCCTGAGCACGCCCACCGAGCACCTCCCCTTCGCCTTCGCGGGCGCGGCGCTCGCCGCGGTCGCCGTCCACCTCGTCGCGGGCGGCGGTGGCGCGACGCCGGTGCGCCTCGCCCTGGCGGGCGCCGCGATCACCGCGGCGCTCACCGCCTACACCTATGGCGTCTCGCTCAGCGACCCGGCCTTGCTGCAGGCGTACAACCAGTGGGCGGTCGGGACGCTGGGCAACCGCGGGAGCGAGCAGGTCCGCGCCGTCTGGCCGTTCGTGGTCGCCGGCCTCCTCCTCGCGGCGGCGCTCGCCCGCCCGCTCAACGCGCTCGCGCTCGGCGACGACACGGCGCGTGCCCTGGGCGCCCACGCCGGGCGCACGCGGGCCCTCGGCGCGGTCGCGGTGACGCTGCTGTGCGGCTCGGCCACCGCGGCGGCCGGCCCGATCGCGTTCGTCGGCCTCGTCGTCGCCCATGGGGCCCGGGCGATCTGCGGGCCCGACCAGCGCTGGCTGCTGGCCTACTGCGCGCTGCTCGGCCCGGCGCTCGTGCTGCTCGCCGACGTCGTCGGCCGCGTCGTCGCCCGCCCGGGCGAGCTGCAGGTCGGCCTGGTCCTCGCCCTGGTCGGCGTCCCCGCCTTCATCGCCCTCGTGCGCCGGCGCCGGATCGCGGGCCTGTGAGCACCGCGGCGCCGGCGCGCGTCCTGCGGCGCCGGGACGGCCGGGTGTCGACCCGCGTGCGCCCGCGCGCCGTCGCGGGCATCGCGCTCCTCGCCGTGCTCGCGCTGCTCTGCGCGCTCGTCTCGCTGGCGGTGGGCGACCTCGCCGTCTCCCCCACCCAGGTGCTCTCGGCCCTCGTGGGCGGCGGCGACGCCGGCAGGACCTTCGTGGTGCGGGAGCTGCGGCTGCCGCGCATCGTCCTGGCCCTCCTGGTCGGCGGCGCCCTCGGGGCCTCCGGCGCGATCTTCCAGGCCCTGACGCGCAACCCGCTGGGCTCCCCCGACGTCATCGGCTTCCAGACCGGCGCCATCACGGGGGCGCTCGTGTCGCTGACCGTGCTCGGCGCGGGCGACCGCGTCGGCACCACGACCGGCGCGGTCCTCGGCGGTGCGGTCACCGCGGCCGCCGTCTTCGTGCTCGCCCGGCGCGACGGGACGACGCAGCCGTTCCGCCTGATGCTCGTCGGCATCGGGATGACCGCCTTCACCGTCGCCCTCAACGAGCTCCTGCTCTCCCGAGCCGGCCGGGAGGAGGTCCAGCAGGCGACCCGCTGGACGCTGGGGAGCCTGGGCACCTCCGACTGGGGCCAGGTCGTCCCGCTCGCCGTCGCCATGGCGGTGCTCACGGCGCTGCTGCCGGCGGCCGCCCACGCCCTGCGCGCGCTGGAGCTCGGCGACGACGTCGCCGCGGGCCTCGGCGTGCGCGTGGACCGCGCCCGGACGGGGCTCGTCGCGCTCGGCGTGCTGCTCGTGGGCGCCGCGGTGGCCGCCGTGGGCCCGATCATCTTCGTCGCGCTCGTCGCGCCGCAGGTCGCCCGGCGCGTCTGCGCGTCGCCGTCGGTGCCCCTCGGGGCGTCGGCGCTGGCGGGTGGGACCCTGCTGCTGGCCGCCGACCTCGTCGGGCGTGAGCTCCTCCCCACGCCGCTGCCCGCCGGGGTCGTCACCGGCGGCGTCGGCGGCCTCTACCTCGCCCTGCTGCTCACGTTCTCCTGGAGGTCCGGACGCGGATGACCAACCACCCCCGTCCGTCGCGACTGCGCGCCGACGCCGTCACCCTGGGCTACGAGCGCCGCGTCGTCGCACGTGAGCTCGACCTGGCGGTCCCCGACGGTGGCTTCACCGCGATCATCGGTCCCAACGCCTGCGGCAAGTCCACGCTGCTGCGGGCGCTCGCGCGCATGCTCAAGCCGAGCGCGGGCACCGTGGTGCTCGACGGGCGCTCCATCGCCGAGCAGCGCTCCAAGGACGTCGCCCGGCGCCTGGGGCTGCTCGCCCAGAGCGCGATCGCCCCGGACGGCATCACCGTGCAGGACCTCGTCAGCCGCGGCCGCCACCCCCACCAGACGCTGCTGCGCCAGTGGTCGCGCGACGACGAGCGCGCCGTCGCGGCCGCCTTGGAGGCCACCCGCGTCGACGACCTCGCCGGCCGGGCGGTCGACGAGCTCTCCGGCGGCCAGCGCCAGCGCGTGTGGCTGGCCATGGCGCTCGCCCAGGAGACCGAGCTCCTGCTGCTCGACGAGCCCACGACGTTCCTGGACCTCCAGCACCAGGTCGAGGTGCTCGACCTGCTCGCCGGCCTGCACGCCGAGGGCCGCACGCTCGTCGCCGTCCTGCACGACGTCAACCAGGCCTGCCGGTACGCCACGTGGATCGTGGCCATGCGCGACGGCGCCGTCGTGGCCGAGGGGACGCCGGCGCAGGTGGTGGACGCCGAGCTCGTCGAGCGCTGCTTCGGCCTGGCCTGCCGCGTGGTGGAGGACCCGGAGTGCGGCACGCCGATGGTCGTGCCCCGCCGCCCGCGCCACCTCGGCGGGGCTGGCCGCGGGCCGGTCGGCCTGGCACGATCGGCCGGGTGACTCCCCCCGAGGCCATCCGGGTGCTCGGTGCGCGCGAGCACAACCTCAAGGACGTCAGCGTGACGATCCCCAAGCGCCGGCTGACGGTCTTCACCGGCATCTCGGGGTCTGGCAAGAGCTCGCTGGTCTTCGGGACGATCGCCGCGGAGTCCCAGCGGCTCATCAACGAGACCTACAGCGCCTTCCTGCAGGGGTTCATGCCGACGGTCGGCCGCCCCGACGTCGACGTGCTCGAGGGCCTGACCACGGCGATCGTCGTCGACCAGCAGCGCCTGGGGGCCGATGCGCGCTCCACCGTCGGCACCGTCACCGACGCCGCGGCGATGCTGCGCATCCTCTTCAGCCGCCTGG
>CAXUES010000097.1:7300-9280 GCA_964250185.1 uncultured Solirubrobacteraceae bacterium
GCGGTAGATCGCCCAGATCAGCTGCTCGCGGGTGGGAAAGCGACGATAGAGGGTGCCGATGCCGACCCCGGCGTCCTTCGCGATCGCCTTCAACGTCGCGTCGGTGCACGGCAGCGGCGGGCTGACCGTCGAGCGCGGCCCCGGCAGCCGGGCCAAGGCCGTGAGCTTCACCCGGACGGGTGGGATGTGCGTGCGCTGCGAGGGCCGCGGCGCCGTCTCCGACATCGACCTGACGCAGCTCTACGACGACACGAAGTCGCTCGACGAGGGCGCCTTCACGATCCCGGGCTGGAAGTCCGAGAGCCTCTGGACGGTGCGCACCTACGCCGAGTCGGGCTTCGTCGACCCGGCCAAGCCGATCCGCGACTACACCCCGCGCGAGCTTGAGGACTTCCTCCACCACGAGCCGGTCAAGGTCGTCGTCAACGGGGTCAACCTCACCTACGAGGGGCTCATCCCGAAGCTGCGCAAGTCCATGTTCGGCAAGGACATCGAGTCGCTGCAGCCCCACGTGAAGGCCTTCGTCGAGCGCGCCGCGACCTTCGCCACCTGCCCGGACTGCCACGGCACCCGCCTGAGCGCGGAGGCCCGCTCGGCCAAGATCGCGGGCCTCGACATCGGCGCGGCGTGCGCCATGCCCATCGACGACCTCGCGGCCTGGGTCCGCGCCCTGGACGAGCCGTCCGTCGCCCCGCTGCTCGAGACGCTCGTGCGGACGCTGGACGCCTTCGGCGAGATCGGGCTGGGCTACCTCGCGCTGGACCGCGCCTCGGGCACGCTCTCGGGCGGGGAGGCGCAGCGCGTGAAGATGATCCGCCACCTCGGCTCGTCCCTGACCGACGTGACCTACGTCTTCGACGAGCCGACCGTCGGCCTGCACCCCCACGACGTGCGGCGGATGGACGACCTGCTGCTGCGCCTGCGCGACAAAGGCAACACCGTGCTGGTCGTCGAGCACGAGCCGGAGACCATCGCCGTGGCCGACCACGTCGTCGACCTGGGCCCTGGCGCAGGCGCGGCGGGCGGCGAGGTGGTCTTCGAGGGCACCCCGGCGGGGCTGCGCGCCTCGGGCACCACGACCGGCCGCCACCTCGACGACCGCTCGTCGGTCAAGGCGTCGGTGCGGGAGCGCACGGGCGCGCTGGAGGTGCGCGGCGCCTCGGCGCACAACCTGCGCGACGTCGACGTCGACCTGCCGCTCGGCGTGCTGGTGGTCGTCACCGGCGTGGCGGGATCGGGCAAGAGCTCGCTCGTCCATGGCTCGGTGGCGCGCCGTCCCGGCGTCGTGGCCGTCGACCAGACCGCGATCCGCGGCTCTCGCCGCAGCAACCCGGCGACCTACACGGGGCTGCTGGAGCCGATCCGCAAGGCGTTCGCGAAGGCCAACGGCGTCGCCCCCTCGCTCTTCAGCCCCAACTCCGACGGCGCCTGCCCGGCCTGCGACGGCGCCGGTGTGATCTTCACCGACCTGGCGCTGATGGCCGGGGTCGCCACGACCTGCGAGGAGTGCGGCGGCCGGCGCTTCGAGGCCTCGGTGCTCGACCACCACCTCGGCGGGCGCGACATCAGCGAGGTGCTCGCGATGTCCGTCGACGAGGCCGAGGCCTTCTTCGGCCCCGCCGGCGAGGCCCGGGTGAAGCCCGCCCACGTCGTGCTCCAGCGCCTGAGCGCCGTCGGGCTGGGCTACCTGGTGATCGGCCAGCCGCTCACGACGCTGTCGGGCGGCGAGCGCCAGCGGCTCAAGCTCGCCACGCACATGGGCGAGGAGGGCGGCACGCTCGTCCTCGACGAGCCGACCGCGGGCCTGCACCTCGCCGACGTCGCGCAGCTGCTCGGGCTGCTCGACGAGCTCGTGGACGGCGGGCGCTCCGTCGTGGTCATCACCCACCACCTCGCGGTCATGGCCCACGCCGACTGGATCGTCGACCTCGGTCCGGGCGCCGGCCAGGACGGCGGCCGGATCGTCTTCGAGGGCACGCC
>CAXUES010000098.1:0-657 GCA_964250185.1 uncultured Solirubrobacteraceae bacterium
GCCGTTCGCGTTCCGCAACATCCCGGGGCCGCGCGGGGAGGCGTAGCCGGCCGGGGGGTCGAGGTCGCCGGGCGAGATCTCCGCCCGGCGGTCCTGCCGCGCGGCGAGGGGTGCGACGTAGCGTCGCCGTTCCCATGACGAACCCCTCGATGCACAAGCGATCCACCCTTCCCAGCAGCAGGGCGAGGCGAGCGGCCACGCTCGCCTTCGCCACCGCCACGGCGTGGGCCCTGAGCGCCGGCACCAGCCACGCGGCGGCCCCCGCCCCGACCGATCCGACGTCCCTCACCATCGTCCAGGCCAAGGCCGCCCTGGCCAGCGGCCAGCTGACGTCGGTGGCGCTCACGCAGGCGTACCTCGACCGCATCCAGACGTACGAACCGGCCTACAACGCCTTCACCTCCATGAACCCCGGCGCGCTCGCCGAGGCGGCGGCGGCGGACGCCGCCCGGGCGGCCGGGACCGCCACGGGCCCGCTGGCGGGGGTGCCGATCGTCATCAAGGACTCCGTCGACATCGCGGGCCTCCCGACGACCGCGGGCTGGAAGGGCTTCTCCCCCACGACCGGCGGCGTCAGCCTGATCCCTGCCCGGGACGCCCCGGTCGTCGCCCGCCTGCGCCAGGCCGGCGCCGTCATCCTCGGCAAGACCAACCTGC
>CAXUES010000098.1:667-9194 GCA_964250185.1 uncultured Solirubrobacteraceae bacterium
GCCCGAGTTCGCCAACAGCGGCGACAACGCCAACAGCAGCTGGGCGGGCCCCACCTACAGCGCGCTGAACCGGGCCTGGGCGCCCGGTGGGTCCTCCACGGGCAGCGCGACGTCGGTCGCGGCCGGCTTCGCCGCCGGCGCCCTCGCCGAGGAGACCGGCGGCTCCATCCAGGACCCGGCCGCCGCGCAGAGCCTCGTGGGGATCAAGACGACCTTCGGCCTGGTGCCCTCCCGGGGCGTCGTCCCGCTGGCGGGCCCCACCCGCGACGTCCTCGGGCCGCTGGCCAAGAGCGTCGCGGACGCCGCCACGATGCTCGACGCCATGGCCGGAGCGAGCAGGGCGCCGGCCGGCGGCTACACGGCCGGGCTGTCGACCACCGCGCTGAAGGGGACGCGCATCGGCCTGTACGGCCCGGGGTGGCGCAAGGGCGGCACGCTGAGCCCGGCCACCGCCAAGCTCTACGCCGCGAAGGTCCGGACGCTGCGCGCGCAGGGCGCGGCGACCGTGCCCGACCCGTTCGCCGGGAGCGGCTTCGCCAAGATCGCGAAGGCCGAGGGCGGCTATGACGCCCGCGGCTCGGAGTCGCTGCCGCACGACCTGAACACCTACCTCGCCGACCTCGGGCCCACGGCGGAGGTGCACTCGCTCTCGCAGCTCATCAGCAAGCTGGGCAACGACCCGCTCGCCAAGGGCGGGCCGCTGGCCTACTACGCGACGCTCCCCGGGTTCGAGCAGTCGCGCAAGCACCCGGCGGCCGCCGTCGACATCTCGGGCACCAAGCGCGTGAAGGCGCGGTACCTGCGGATCTTCAACCGGGTCATGCGCACGCACCGCCTCGACGGGCTCGTCTTCCCCCAGGAGAGCAAGGAGATCGGCTCGCTGTTCGGCGGCGGCGTCTCGGCGACCACCGTCTCGGAGATCAACCTCGCCGGGCTCCCCGGCGTGATCGTCCCCGCCGGGACCTACGCCGACGGCAAGCCGTTCGCGCTGATCTTCGTCGGGAAGCAGTTCAGCGAGGCGAAGCTGCTGGCCTACGCCTACGACTACGAGGCCGCCGCGCCGGGTCGGGTGGCGGCGGGGGCGCTGGCGACCACGCCGGGACCGAAGGCACCGAAGGGCTCCTGAGGATGGGTGGCGCGGCGCCGCCTCCGGGCGTAGCGTCGCGCCATGCCGACCTACCCCACCCTCCGCTACGCCGACGCGCCCGCGGCCATCGCCTTCCTCGCCGAGGCCTTCGGCCTGACCCAGCACGCCCGCTACGACAACGAGGACGGCACCGTCGCCCACGCCGAGCTCGTCGCGGGCGACGGCCTGGTCATGTGCGGCTCCGCCCGCGAGGAGAACGCCGACGTCAACTCCGAGCCGGGTCGCGTGACCGTGTACGTCGGGCTGCCCGACGTCGCCGAGGTCGAGCGGCGCTGGGCGAGCGCGCAGGACGCGGGCGCGCGGGTGGTGCGCGAGATCGGCGTCATGGACTACGGCGGCGGGTCCACCGAGTTCTCCTGCGCGGATCCCGAGGGCAACGTGTGGAGCTTCGGGACGTACTCCCCTACGCCGTAGCGCCTACCGTCGTGGGCCATGGAGCCCGACGCCATCGCCGCCACCCGCGACCGCCTCGCCTCCCTCCTGGCGGGCACGTGGGTCGGCCGCGAGGAGCGCGTGGGGACGCCCTGGGCGCCCGGGGGCACCGCGACCGCGTCGTGGCTCTTCTCCCCCGCCGCGGGCGGCGCGGTCCTCGTGGCCGACTACGCCTCCGAGCAGGACGGGCGTCCGTCGCTGGCCGGCCACGGCGTCCTCTCGTTCGACCCGGAGACCGACGAGGTGCTCTGGCACTGGTTCGACAGCGTCGGCCACCCGCCGCAGGAGCCGGGCGACGGCACCTTCGACGGCGATGACGCGCTCGTGCTCTCGCGCACCTCGCCCCGGGGCACGAACATCACGACGTTGCGGCGCACCGGCGACGGCCTGGAGCAGGTCATCGCGTTCGCTGCGCCGGGCGAGCCGATCGCCGAGCTCGTCCGCGGGCACTACGTGCGCCGCGCGCGCCGCGGCTAGGAGGCCCTCAGGCCACGGCGAAGCGGCTGAGCGTGCGCTCCGCGCTCACGTCGGGCAGGTGCGCGCGCCACACGCGGTAGTAGGCGAGCTCCTCCCTGGTGCGCAGCGGCGGTTCCACGGCCCCACGCTCGGCCTCGAACTCGGCGTCGGAGATGGCCGCGGCCATCTCCTCCCCGAGCACGTCGCGCGCGCCGGAGCCCTCGCCGAACTCGGCCTTGGTCCGCCACAGCAGCTCCTCGGGCACCCAGCCCGCGAAGGCCTCGCGCAGGAGCTGCTTCTCGGGCTGGCCGGCCGAGGAGAGCTTGGCCATCGCCGGGATGCGCAGCGCCCAGCGGATGACCTCCTGGTCGAGGAAGGGCACGCGCGCCTCCAGCGAGAAGGCCATCGTCACGCGGTCGCAACGCTGGAGGTTGAGGTTGTGCAGCGAGGCGACGGTGCGCCGCAGCTCGGCGTGCAGCTCGTCGGGGTCGGTGTACTCGTTCATGTACTCATAGCCCGCGAAGAGCTCGTCGGCGCCCTCGCCGGTCAGGACGACCTTGACCTGGTGGGAGGCCATGCGGGCCAGCATGAAGTTCGGCACCGCGGAGTGGACCAGGCGCGGGTCGAAGGACTCGATCGCCCGCACGACGTCGGGCAGCGACTCCAGCGCCTCGGCGGCGGTGTAGGTGATCTCGTGGTGGTCGGTGCCGAGGTGCTCGGCGGCCGTGCGCGCGAAGCCGAGGTCGGGCGAGCCCTCGGTCCCCACCGCGAAGGTCAGCAGCCTCGTGCCGTGGCGCTCGCACCAGCGCGCGGCGATCGCGGCGACCAGGGTCGAGTCCAGGCCACCCGAGAGGAACACGCCCACGGGCACGTCGCCCATCATCTGGCGCTCCACGGCGTCCACGAGCACGTCGCGCGTCCGGTCCAGGAGCTCCTGGGGCAGCGACTCGCCGCGCGCGCTCGCCCCGGTCGGGCCGACGATCCCCAGCCCCGCCGGCACGGCCGACCCGAAGCGCACGAGGCCGTCCTCGGGCGTCCACGCGTGCCCCGGGGGGAACGGCTCCACCAGGTGCTGCACGCCGACCGGGAAGGCGTGCATCTCGCTGGCGAAGCGCACGGGCCCGGGGGTGCCCTCCACGGGCGGCGTCCAGTACAGCGGCTTGATGCCGAACGGGTCGCGCGCGGCGAGGAACGCGCCGTCGCGGCCGGCCAGGACGAAGGCGTACATGCCGTTGAGGCGCGCGAGCGCGTCCACGCCGTGCTCGGCCACGAGCTGCAGCGCGACCTCGTTGTCCGAGGTGGTCTGGAAGTCGCGCTCCCCGAGCTCCTCGCGCAGGGCGGCGTGGTTGTAGATCTCCCCGTTGCCGACGAACTGGATGGTCCCGTCGGCGGTGTGCAGGGGCTGGTGGCCCGTGTCGAGGTCGACGATGGACAGGCGACGGTGGCCGAGCCACGCGTCGCCGATCTGCACCACGCCGCGGTCGTCGGGACCGCGGTGGGCGATGCGCTCGAGCATGCGCTCGAGCTCCTCGGAGTCCACCGAGCCGTACTGGGCGACGATCCCGCACACGCGTCGGGCCCTACCCCAGGGTCGACGCCGCGAGGCCTCCCGTGACGGACGCCCCGTAGGCCTCCGGGCGGCGGTCGCCGAGGTGGTCGATCCCCATGCGCGACTCGCGCACCGCCGACGCCGCGTCGATGTGGGCGACGGCCATGCCCTCGCGGCCGTGGGTCCGCGCGAGCACGATCCCGTCGGGATCGACGACCTTCGCGCCGCCGAGGAAGCGCAGCGGGCCCCAACGGCCGACCTGGTTGGTGGAGACCCACACGACCTGGTTCTCCACGGCGCGCGACTGGTCGACGATGTCGAAGTGGCGGGTCTGGCGGTCGTCGCGGATGCGCCGCGCGGGCGTGCGCCGGTCCACGGGCCAGGCGGCGAGCGAGCAGATGACGTCGGCGCCGTCGAGGGCCAGCGCGCGCGCCGCCTCGGGGAAGAGCTTGTCGTAGCAGAGGAGCATCCCGATCCGGCCGACCGGCGTGTCGAAGGCCTCGAAGCCGTCCCCGGCGGTGTAGGCGAAGCGCTCCGCCGGCGGGAGGTGGACCTTGCGCTGGTGGCCGAGCACGCCGGTGCCGGTCACGCACACAGCGCTGGTGAAGAGCTCGCCGGCGGGGCCGGCCTCGCTGTAGCCGCAGCACACGACGAGGTCGCCGGCCAGCTCGACGAGGCGGGCGATCTCGGGCCCGTCGGGGTCCAGCCCTGTCGGGACGTCGAGGCCGCCGCGCTCGTCGGGCTCGCGGATGTACCCGCCCAGCGTGCACTCCGGCAGGACCACGAGGCCCGCGCCCTGCGCGCGGGCGGAGGCGAAGATGCGTTCCAGCTTGGCGAAGGTCCGCTCGAGATCGCGGTCGAACGACGCGGCGACCGCGACGATGGCTCCCGGGCTCGATGACACGCCTGTCAGCCTCGCGACACGGCGTCGGCGGCGGCAGTGCCCGCCGGTCCCCGCCGGTGGGTCCGATGTGTCCCATCGGTCCGGTTGGCTGCGTAGCGTCCTGCCGATGGGCTCCTCCGTCTTCCGGGACGACCTCCTCGCCGGCCAGGTCGCGCTCGTCTCCGGCGGTGGCACCGGCCTGGGCCGGGCGACCGCGCTGGAGCTCTGCGCGCTCGGGGCGCACGTCGTCATCTGCGGCCGCCGCGAGGAGCCGCTCGCCGAGGTCGTCGCGCTGGGCGGGGGCCTCGCCGGGACCCTCCACGCGCACGCGTGCGACATCCGCGAGGAGGACGAGGTCGAGGAGCTCGTCGGCGCGACGCTGGAGCGCCACGGCCGCATCGACCTGCTCGTCAACAACGCCGGCGGGCAGTTCCTCGCGCCCGCGGAGGCGATCACGCCCAAGGGGTTCCGGACGGTCATGCGCCTCAACGTCGAGGGCACGTGGCTCATGACCCACGCGGTCGCCACGCGGGCGATGATCCCGCAGGGATCGGGGAAGGTCGTCTCGATCACGCTCTCCCCGCACCACGGGCTGCCGGGGATGGCCCACTCCTCCGCGGCGCGCGCGGCGGTGGAGAACCTCATGCGGGTGCTGTCGATCGAGTGGGCGCGCCACGGCATCCGCCTCAACGCGATCGCCGCGGGGCAGTTCGCCACGGACACCTTCCGCAGCAAGTACCCGCAGGCGATGGTGGACGCGGCGGCGTCGATGATCCCGCTGCAGCGCACGGGCGAGGCCGAGGAGATCGCCTGGCTCGTGGCCTACCTCGCCTCGCCCGCCGGCGACTTCACCAGCGGCAGCGTGCTCACCGTGGATGGCGCGCGCGACAACTGGGTCGGCGCGTGGCCGCCGACGGGCGGCACCGACGCCTCGGGCGACCCGCTGCGCGAGGCGCGGCGCTAGGGAGCGCGGCCCGCGAGGCGCTGCAGCACGTGCGCCTGGGCGCGCAGCGCGCCCGCCGGGAGCGCGACGGTCCGCCCCGCCCGCTCGGCGGCGCGGGCCACCGCGCCCGGTGCGGGCGCCAGCGGCGCGTCGGCGTGCTCGTCGACCCAGTCGGCGATGAGCTGCGCGGTCGCCTCGGGCTCCTCGAAGGGCACCGCGTGGCCGCTGGCCGGCGCGACGTGCAGGCGTGCGCCCGGGATCCCCGCAGCGAGCGCGCGACCGCTCGAGGCCGGGACCATGACGTCCTGCCCGCCGTGCACGACGAGCGTCGGCACGCGCACGTCCCCCAGCGCGCCGTGGCGGTCGAACCACGCGGCGGCCAGGGTCTGCGACGCGGTGGTCCACAGCGGCGGCCGGTGCTGGGTGAAGGGCCGGGTGAGCTCGCGGGCGCGGCGCGGGTGCGCCGCGCGGAAGCCGCGCGAGAAGAGCAGCGACGCAGGATCCAGGCGGCCCGCGCGCAGCGAGTCGCCCGCGAGGAGCGCGGAGGTGACGGGGAGCATGCGCTACTCCGCCGCCGTCGCCACGGGCTGCCCCGCGGTGGCGCCGACGAGCACGAGGCTGCGCACGCGGTGGGGCATGCGCACCGCGAGCTCCAGCGCGACCATGCCGCCCATGGAGACGCCCGCGACGTGCGCCGCCTCGATGCCCAGCTCGTCGAGGACACGTGCGGCGTCGGCGGCCAGCAGCGCCATCGAGACCGCCCCGACCCAGCGCGCGGAGCGCCCCGAGCCGCGGTGGTCGTAGGAGACGCAGCGCAGCCGCGGCACGTAGAGGTGGGCGATCGGGTCGAAGACCGCGCTGGAGATGGTCCACCCCGTGATGGCCAGCAGCGGCTCCCCGT
Source organism: uncultured Solirubrobacteraceae bacterium (assembly GCA_964250185.1). Classification (GTDB taxonomy): domain Bacteria; phylum Actinomycetota; class Thermoleophilia; order Solirubrobacterales; family Solirubrobacteraceae; genus Paraconexibacter. The sequence goes on from CAXUES010000098.1 coordinate 6,979, forward strand.
CGCCGCGGTCCTCGACGTGCAGGCGCGGCCGCGAGACCGTCCTCAAGCGGGAGCCGCCGCGTCCAGCGTCAGCTCCGGCTGGGCGAGCGCCATGGCGATCTCCCGGTAGCACTTGCGGTTGGCGATCATCCCGACGTGGGAGCCCTCCACCTCGATGCACTCCGCCTCGGGGACGATCGCCCGCTGCCAGTGCACCACGCCGTCGCCGCGCGAGTAGAGGCTCGTCAGGCGCACGCGATCGGTCGGGAAGTCGCGGGCGAAGTCGCGCACGAAGCCGCACTCGCAGCCGCGCCGGAAGCACGTCGGGCTGCGGGTCGGGTCCAGCGCGCCGACCGTCCTGCGGGCGATCCCCACCGCGAAGCGCGTCGGCGAGCTGATGCCGAACATCGCCTGCAGGTCGGAGCCCATCGAGACGGCGTGGGAGACGAGGTCGGGCCGCCGCGCGCCCAGGGCCCGCGCGAAGTGCCCGCCGCGGGAGTGGCCGATGAGCGCGACGCGCCGGCCGCTCGCGGCGTACAGCTCCTCCACCCGGCGCTCGAGGCGGTCGATCGTGCGGTCCGAGCAGTCCACGTTGACCACGAAGCTGCCGAAGTGCGGCCGGTACCCCAGCGCCCGCAGCCAGGCGGCCATCACCGACACGGTCTGGTCGCCGGCCAGGAACCCGGGCAGCAGGAGCACCGGGCGCCCGTCGCCGCGGGGCAGGCCGACGGTGTAGAGCACCGGGTCCAGCCACAGCCGCCAGTACTCCAGCAGCCAGCGCGACTCGGCCAGCGGGCGCCCCGCCCAGTGGCGCGGCACCTCGGTGGGCGGCGGCCGGCCCGCGGGCTGCTCGTTGGGGTCGCGCAGCGGCGCGGTGCGGTCACGCCCGGCCATCAGGACGCGTGCACGTAGCTGCCAGGCGCCTTGGCCAGCGGCTTGTGCGCCTTGTCGCCCAGCGTCTTGCGGGCCGTCTTCATCGCGCCGGAGCGCTCCGTCAGCCACGCGGCGTAGTCCGTCCACCAGCTGCCCTTGGTCGGCGCGACCCCGTCCAGGAACTCCTCGGCGGTCTCCCCCGGCTCGTCGGCCACGCGGAACGACGACCTGCTCTCCGGCCCGGGCGGGTTGATCAGGGCCTGGATGTGGCCCGAGGTCGACAGCACGAAGCGCCGCCTGCCCGCGAAGCGCTGCGCCCCGCGGTAGGCGTTGTCCCAGGGCACGAGGTGGTCGTTGAGCCCGGCGACGCAGTAGACGTCCAGGTCGACCTCCGTGAGGTCGACGCCCGTGCCGAGCACCTCGCAGGCGTCGGAGCGGACCATCGCGTTGTCCATCGCCACCCGGATGAAGTCGCGGTGCAGGCCGGCGGCCAGGCGGACGCTGTCCTGGTTCCAGTAGAGGATGTCGAAGGACGGCAGGGGCTTGCCGAGCAGGTAGTTGTTGACGACGTAGCCCCAGACGAGGTCGTTCGGGCGCAGCCAGGCGAAGACGCCCGCCAGCGCGTGGCCGTCGAGGTAGCCCTTGCGCGCGGACTCCGCCACGGCCGCCGCGGCGACCTCCTTGCTGGTCAGCGCGCCCGCGGTGCCCGCCTGCTCGTTGTCCAGCGCGCAGACCAGCAGCGTGAGGCTCGCGAGCTCCGACAGGCGCCCCTCCTTGGCCAGGTGGCCCGCCAGCCCGGAGGCGACCAGGCCGCCCGAGCAGGCCGCGTTGACGTGCACGGCCTCCTGCCGCGTGATCGCGGCCACCGCGTCGCGCGCCTCGAGCACCGCGCCGGCGTAGGCGTCCAGGTCGAGGTGGCCCTGCTCCTGACCCGGGTTGCGCCAGGACATGAGGAAGACCTGCATGCCCTCGCCGAGCAGGTGCTCGACGATCGAGCGGCCCGGCGCGAGGTCGAGGATGTAGTACTTGTTGATCGTCGGGGGGACGACGAGCACCGGCACCTCGTGGACCTTGGCGGTCGTCGGCGCGTAGTGCAGCAGCTCGAAGACCTCGGTCCGCAGGACCACCGCGCCCTTGGACAGCGCGAGGTTGCCGCCGACCTCGAAGCGGCTGGTGTCCACGGTGGCCGGCAGGCGGCCCGCGGCCAGGTCGCGCGCCAGGCGGCGGCCGCCCGTCACGAAGTTCGCGCCGCCCCGGTCGATCGTCTCCTTGAGCACCGTCGGGTTGGTGATCGCGAAGTTCGTCGGGGCGAGCGCGTCGAGCACGTTGCCGGTCACGAAGCGCGCGGTGCGCTCCCCGCGCCA
>CAXUES010000099.1:0-7831 GCA_964250185.1 uncultured Solirubrobacteraceae bacterium
ATGGAGGTCACGCTGAAGGCCAACGGCCACGCCGTGACGCTCGACGAGGCCACGGCCTAGCGGCTAGGCGCGGGTCCCCTCGGGCTCGCGCCGCTCCTCGCGCTCGGTCCGGTAGCGGGCCGAGAGCGTATGCCCCAGCGCGGTGACCTCGGCCTGCGAGTCGAGGATCATCTGCTTGGACGAGCGGCCCTGGACCTGGTCGCCGATCCAGCTGGAGAGGACCATGCGCGTCCAGCCGACCACCCCGACCCAGCCCGGGACGAAGACGCGGCGCCTGCGCTTGACGATCGACTGGAAGAGCGCCTCGACGACGATCGGGACGGTGGTGGTCCCGTTGAACGGCCACGGCATCGACGCGCGACCGGCCTTGAAGCTCGGCAGGTCGGTCTCGGCGTCGCGCAGCAGGTCGGTGTCGATCCAGGACGGGTGCGCCACGCCGACCTTGACGCCCAGGGGGCGCATCTCGAGGCGCAGCGCGTCGCCCAGGGCCTCCACGCCGGCCTTGCTGGCGACGTAGGCGCCCATCACCGGCGAGTGCGCGAAGGCGGCCAGCGAGGAGATGATGAGGTAGTAGCCCTTGCGCTCGGTGACGGTCGGGAGGGTCGCGCGGACGGTGTGGAAGACCCCGCCGACGTTGACGTCCAGCGTGCGCTGGAAGCCCTCGGGGTCGGCGGAGGCGATCGGCGCGGTGGTGAGGATCCCCGCGTTGGCCACGACGACGTCGACGCCGCCGAGGTCGACGATGACGCGCTGCACCGCGGCCTCCATCGACGTGAGGTCGGTGACGTCGGCCTCGGCCCAGGTGGCACGGCCCGGGCCGCCGAGCTCCTCCGCCAGCGCGGCGAGGAGGTCGGGCTCCAGGCCGACGAGGGCGACCTGCGCACCGGCGGCCGAGCAGCGGCGCGCGAGCGCCGCGCCGATGCCCCGGGCGGCTCCGGTGATGAGGACGACGCGGCCGGTGAGCTCCATGCCTGCAGCGTAGTTGACGCCTGCGTCACCCAACGTGACGTCGGACGCACCGTCGAACCGGTGCGCCCCGCGCCGCTACGGCCCGGCGGACTTCGGCCGCGCGGCGAGCGTGGCCTTGACCGTCGCGTCGTCGCCGCCGCTGCGGCGCACCCGGATCTGCAGCTCGTCGCCGGCCTTGTGGGCGCCGACGATGCGCCCGACGTCGTCGGGGCTGGAGACCTGCTGGCCGTCGATGGCGACGATGGTGTCGCCGCCCGTGCCGCCGATGAGGCTGCCCGCCTTCAGGCCGGCGTCGGAGGCCGGGCCGCCCGGCTCGACCTTGTAGACGCTGGCGCCGGGGCGCCCGTCGGTCGTCGGGGTGGTCGTCACGCCGAGGTAGGGGCGGCGGATGGTGCCGCCCTGCTCCAGCACGGGGACCACGTCGCGCACCGCGTCGGAGGGCACCGCGAAGCCGATGCCGACGTTGCCCTGCGAGCCCGCCGTGGCGATCTGCGAGTTGACGCCCATGACGCGCCCGCGCGAGTCCAGCAGCGGACCGCCGGAGTTGCCCGGGTTGATCGGGGCGTCGGTCTGGATGACCTTGTCGATGGAGAACCCGTTGGGCGCCTCGATCTGGCGGCCGATGCCGGAGACGATGCCCTGGGTGACGGTGCGGTCCAGGCCGAGCGGGTAGCCGATCGCGACGGCGAGGTCGCCGACCTGCACGTCGTCGGACTCCGCGAGGGGGAGCGCGGGCAGGCCGTCGAGGTCGTCGACGTCGTCCGCGCGCACCACGGCGAGGTCGGAGGACTCGTCCGCGCCCAGCACGGTGGCCGGGATGGGCTGGCCGCCGTCCTTGATGACCAGCTGCACGGTCTTGGCGGTGCCGACCACGTGGGCGTTGGTGACGATGGTGCCCGGCGTGCCCTGGATGACGAAGCCGGTGCCGCTGCCGCCGCTGCGGCGCACCTGCACCACCGACTTGCCGGCGGTCTGGTAGATCCGCCGGGTCTGCGTCGCGTCGGTGCCGCCCTTGGCCGCCGGGAGCGGCTGGGCGACCGTGATGGTCTTCGAGCTGCCGACGTGGTCCACCCAGGTGCCGATGAGGAACGCGGCGACGGCCAGGAGCATCCCGCCCAGCACGCCGAGCGCGACGGGCAGGCGGCGACGGCGCCCGCGCGGCTCCCGGGGTGCGCCGTCGTCGGCCGGTGCGCGGCGGGTGGGCGGCTCGGTCGGCGGGGCCGGCGGGAGGAAGCGCGGGCGCTCCTCCGGCGGGGCGACGGGGGGGAGGGGGCGGGTGTCGGCGTCGCCGGCCGGGGCCCGCAGGCCCTGGTCGTCGTCGCCCGACCAGAGGGGATCAGGAGCGCGCATGGTGCCTCACGAGCGTGGACTACCCGCCTCAAGTCCCTGTAAGGCGCGTCTGGGCGCTGGCTGAGCGTCCGCGTCAGGCCTGGGGGAGCACGCCGAAGGCGATCGCCGCGTAATGGGCGATGAGCGCGAGCACCACGAGCGCGTGGAAGACCTCGTGGAAGCCGAAGACGCGCGGGGCGGGGTCGGGGCGCTGGCGCGCGTACACCACGGCGCCCGCGGTGTAGAGCAGGCCGCCCAGCACGAGCAGGCCGGTGCCCAGCGGGCCGACGTCGCGCAGCAGGTCGCCCGCGAAGAGCACCACCGCGCCGCCCAGGGCGACGTAGATGAGCGCGCTGAGCCAGCGCGGGGCGCCGATCCACAGCAGCGTGAAGGCGATCCCCGCCACCGCGCCGCCCCAGGCGATGCACAGGACGACGACCTGGAGGGTGCCGTCCAGGGCGAGCAGGGCGACGGGCGTGTAGGTGCCCGCGATGAGCACGAAGATCATCGCGTGGTCCAGGCGGCGCATCCACATCAGCGCGGAGCGCCGGCGCCAGCGCACGCGGTGGTAGGTCGCGCTCGTGCCGAGCAGGCCGGAGACCGCCAGCGCGTAGATGCCGCAGGCGAGGGCCGCGTCCTCGCCGCGCCACACCGCGGCGGCGACCACGAGGGCCAGGCCCGTGACCAGCGAGACGAAGAACGCCCAGAGGTGCAGCGTGCCGCGCATCCGCGGGCGCGCGGCGACTTCGGCGAGCACGTCGAGCAGGTCCCGTGAGCCGACCATGGTGGTCCGGGATGGTAGGCGACGGCGCCGCGCACGACGGCGCCCAGGCCGCGGACGAGCACAACTTCCTCGTCGTCCGAGGGGTTGTCAGGTCGTCAACCACCTCAGGAGGGCTCCCGACATGGGCATCCGCAAGCGAGGCGCCTCGGCGCCGCAGGACGAGCAGGCCACCACGGAGCAGGGCAGCTGGTGGCGCACCCACCGCGGCAGCCCACGCACCCGGTCGGTCGTCATCGCCACCGGCCTGCTGGCCGTGGTCATCTCCCCGTTCGCCGTCGCGGCCACGGGCGACAACCTCCTCGAGGGCCGCCGCAACGGCACGGCCACCGCGGAGACCCAGGTCGTGGCCCGCGTGGACGCCTCGGCCGCGCGCACCGGCGGCTACTCCACGCGCCAGTCCAACCTCTCCACCACGGGTGGCGGCGCCATCTACGGCTGCCGCTCGACGGCGGGCACGAGCACCTCGACCCCGCCCAAGAACCCGTGCGTACGCGCGAACAACCTGGCCGACGGCCAGGCCTTCGAGTTCTCGAGCTCCACCGGCGCGACCGTCGGCTCCATCACCGCCGGCGCCGGTGGCGACACCAAGAAGCCGTTCACCACGAACGCCACGGGCGTCGCGACCGGCCTGAACGCCGACCGCGTGGACGGCCTCAACGCCGACCAGATCGTCTCCGCCGCGGTCGCCCAGGTCAACGCGACCCCGGCCCCGGCCGAGTCGCCCCGCGTCACCCGCTGGTTCCGCCTGGGCACCAACGGCCAGATCATCGAGCAGTCCGGCGGCTTCCGCGTCGTCGACGGCTACTCGACCAACAACAACGCCTACATCGACACGGGCGCCACGCTGGAGGGCCACGGCCTCAGCGCGACCATCGGCGTGCAGAACGCCGACAACGGCGCGGTCCGCCCCGACGCCACGACCCAGCAGTTCTCGGGCGAGGTCTCGGTCGCCCGCTGCCAGACGCAGGAGACGCGCTGCGCGCCGCCCAACACGGGCAACGTCAACACGCTCGTCGTGTCCCCGCGCAACTCCGACGGGTCGGCCACCACGGCCACGACCCGCAAGCCGGTGTACGTCACCGTCACCGAGTAGCGAGCCGCACCCGGTCCCTGCAGCTCGCCTCAGGTCAGGCGAGCTGCAGGACCGACCGCACGCCGTCCTGGGCGTGCATGAGGTCGAAGCCCCGGTTGACGTCGGCGAGCGGCATCCGGTGGGAGATGAAGGCCTCCACGTCGATCTCGCCGCGCATCCCGAGCTCGACGAGCCCCGGCACCTGGTCGCGGCTCTTGACCTTCCCGAACGACGCGCCCTGCACCACGCGGCCCTGCATGAGCCAGCGCGGGATGACCGAGAGCTCCTCGCCCTTGCCGGCCACGCCGGCCACGGTGCACAGCCCCCAGCCCAGCCGCGCGGCCTCGACGGCCTGGCGCATGACGCCGACCAGCCCGGTCGCCTCGAACGTGTAGTCGGCGCCGTAGCCGCCCGTGAGCTCGACGAGCTCCTCGACGATCCCGTCGTGGGCGACGATGGTGTCCGTCGCGCCGTGCGTGCGGGCCATCGCCAGGCGGTCCTCGGAGAGGTCGACGCAGACGATCCGCTCGGCCTGCTGGATGCGGCAGCCCGCCACGGCGCCCAGGCCGACCATGCCCGCGCCGAAGACGACCGCGGTGGAGCCCGCCTCCACCTGCGCCGCGTACATCGCGGCGCCCAGGCCGGTGGTCAGCCCGCAAGCGAAGAGCGAGGCGTGCTCCAGCGGCGCCTCGGGGTGGACCTTGGCCAGCGCGATCTCGGGGACGACGGTCGCCTCGGCGAACGTCGAGGTGCCCATGAAGTGGCGGATCGGCTCGCCCTCGCGGGAGAAGCGGGTGGTGCCGTCGGGGAGGTGGCCCTGGCCCTGCTCTGCGCGGATGGCCACGCAGATGTTCGTCTTCCCCGACCGGCAGTTGACGCACTCGCGGCACTGCGGGTTGAAGCACGTGACGACGTGGTCGCCGACCGCCACCGACGCGACGCCCTCGCCGATCGCCTCCACGACCCCGGCGCCCTCGTGGCCCAGGACGCACGGCGCGTAGCCCGACGGGTCGGCGCCCGAGGCGGTGTACATGTCGGTGTGGCAGACGCCGCAGGCGTGCAGCCGGACGAGCACCTCACCCGCCCGCGGGCCCTCCAGATCGAGCTCCTGGACGACGAGCGGCTGGCCGAACTCCTCGAGCACTGCGGCGGTGACCTTCATGGCGGCGAGCGTAGTCTCCGCAGCCATGAGCACGCACCACCACGAGATCGCCACCTGGCTGATGGACATGGACGGCGTGCTCGTGCACGAACAGCGGGCGATCCCGGGCGCCGCGGAGTTCCTGGACCGCCTCCGCGAGCACGAGCGGCCGTTCCTCGTGCTGACCAACAACTCGATCTACACGCAGCGCGACCTGGCCGCGCGGCTGCGCTCCAGCGGCCTGGACGTGCCCGAGGAGCGCATCTGGACGTCGGCGCTGGCGACCGCGCGCTTCCTGGAGGAGCAGCGCCCCGACGGCTCCGCGTTCGTCATCGGCGAGGCCGGCCTGACCACCGCGCTGCACGACTCGGGCTACACGCTCACCGAGTCCGACCCCGACTACGTCGTGCTGGGGGAGACGCGCACCTACTCCTTCGAGCGCATCACCCAGGCCATCCGCCTCGTGGGCGCGGGCGCGCGCTTCATCGCCACCAACCCCGACGCCACGGGTCCCTCGCGGGAGGGGCCGCTGCCCGCCACGGGCGCGGTGGCGGCGCTCATCACCCGGGCGACGGGCAAGGAGCCCTACTACGTCGGCAAGCCCAACCCGCTGATGATGCGCTCCGCCCTCAACCAGCTCGACGCGCACTCCGAGTCGACGGTGATGATCGGCGACCGCATGGACACCGACGTCGTGGCGGGCCTCGAGGCCGGCCTGCGCACGGTGCTCGTGCTCACCGGGGTCACGCAGCCGTCGGAGACCGACGACTTCCCCTACCGGCCGACGCGCATCGTCGACTCGATCGCCGATCTCGTCGACGACATCGGGTGAGGCGGGCCATCGCGGTGCTCCTCGTGGCCGGCGCGGCCACGACGGCCGCGGGCTGCGGCGACGACGCGCCGATGAGCCGCGCGGCCTACGTCGCGGCCGGGACGAAGGCGTGCTCGCAGGCCGCCGCGCGGCTGCGCGGGCTGCAGGCGGCCTACGCCAGGGACCCCGCCGGGACCGGGCCGGCGATCGGGCGCTCGTCCGACACGCTCCTGGGCGAGCTGCTCGACCTGCGCCCGCCGCCGGAGCTCGAGGCCGCCGACCGGCGCCTGGAGCTCGCGCTGCGCCGAGGGCAGGACCTGGGCCAGAGCCTCGCGCGCGCGGGCGCGCAGAAGGACGCCAAGGGCATCGCCGACCTCCAGGGCCGCCTGGACACCGCGGGGCGGCGGCTGACGAGCGCCCTGGAGGCGGTCGGGCTGCCCGGGAGCTGCGGGGCGGCCTCCTAGCCACGGCCCCGGACGCACGAACGCCCGGCACGAGGGCCGGGCGTTCGGTGGCGCTGCGTGCGGTCCCCCGCGGAGGGGGACCTGCGACCTACTGGACGGGCTGGGCCTCGGCCTCGACCTCGGCGGCGGTGCCGTTGGCCTTGCCGTTCCCGTTGCCGTTCTTGCCCACGGTGTCCTTGGCGGGCGTCGTGTGCTTGGGCATCGAGGGGCCCTCGCCGGCCGGGTCGACGACGTCGGCCTCGAACCAGGTGTAGCGGCCCTCGAGGAGCTTCTGGGCCAGCTTGTACTGGGCGGCGTCGTCGTTGCTGAACAGCTCGCTGAAGAGCAGGTCGGCGCGGGCGCGGGCCTGCTTGGCGAACAGGTCGGCGAGCTCCATGGCCTCGTCACGGCGACGCGGGTCCTCGCGGGCGATGGTCTGCGCGTAGGCGCAGGCCGACGTGATCGCGAAGAGCTCCGAGCCGATGTCCACGACGCGGCCCAGGAGGGCGCCCTTCTGCTCCAGCGCGGCCTGGTGGCGGCCCATGAGCCCGACGATCGAGCGCGCGAGCTTGCGCGACGAGCGCTCGGAGTAGCGCATGTGCTTGGCCAGGGGGCCGAACTCCTCGAACGCCTTGGGCTTCTGGCCCTCGCCGGTCACGAGGGTCGGCAGCCACGTCGAGTAGAACTTCGCCGAGGCGACGACGGCCTTGCGCTTGGCGTCCATGGACGACTTCGGGTCCAGGATGTCGTAGGCGACCGACATGTGCTGGTCCAGCGCGTCACGCGCGATCAGCAGGTGCATGATCTCCGAGGAGCCCTCGAAGATCCGGTTGATGCGCATGTCGCGCAGCATCTGCTCGGCCGGGACGGGCTTCTCGCCACGGGCCTTCAGCGAGTCGGCCGTCTCGTAGGCGCGGCCGCCGCGGATCTGGACCATCGTGTCGACGGCCTCCCAGGCGCGCTCGGTCGCGTAGAGCTTCGCGATCGCGGCCTCGATGCGGAAGTCGTTGCGCTTGTCGTCGGCCAGGCGGCCCGTGACGTCCACGAGGGCCTCGAGGCCGAACGCCGTGCCGGCGATCTCGGCCAGCTTCTGGGCCATCGGGTCGTGCTTGCCGATCGGCTGGCCCCACTGGCGGCGCTCGGACGCCCACTCGCGGGCGATCTTCAGGGCGTACTTGGTCGTCGCGGCGCAGATGGCCGGGACGGACAGGCGGCCCGTGTTGAGCGTGGACAGGGAGACCTTCAGGCCCTTGCCGACGCCGCCGACGACGGCCTCGTTCGG
>CAXUES010000099.1:7841-9152 GCA_964250185.1 uncultured Solirubrobacteraceae bacterium
GTTCTCCTTGGGGACGAAGACGTCCTCGAAGACGGTCAGGGAGTTCTCGATGCCGCGCAGGCCCATGAACTGGTTGCGCGTGATCATCTCGATGCCGGGGGTGTCCATCGGGCAGATGAACGACGTGATGCCGCCGCGCGACGTCTCCGTCTTGGGGACGACGGCCATGATGATCACGACGTCGGCGATGGCGCCGTTCGTGGCCCACAGCTTCGTGCCGGTGATCTTGTAGCCCTTGCCGTCCGGCGTCGGGATCGCGGCCGTGGTCATGCGGGCCGGGTCCGAGCCGACGTCGGGCTCGGTGAGCAGGAAGGCGGAGACGTGGTCCTTGGCGACCTTCGGCAGCCACTCCTGCTTCTGCGCCTCGGAGCCGAACATGCGCAGCGGCTCGGGCAGGCCGATCGACTGGTGCGCGCTCAGGAGCGTCGCGATCGACGAGTGCCACTGCCCGGCGATGCCGAGGGCCTTGTTGTAGTAGACCTGCGAGAGGCCGAGGCCGCCGTACTGCTTGGAGATCTTCATCCCCAGCGCGCCAAGCTGCTTGATGCCCTCGATGACGTCATCGGGGATCTTGGCGTCGCGCTCGATCTGCAGCGGGTCGACGCGCTCCTGCAGGAACGCCGTGAAGCGCTGCAGGAAGGCCTCGCCCTCGGCCTTCGCCTCGGGGGCGACGGACGGCTGCGGGTGGATCAGGTCGGGGCGGAAGGAACCGAGGAACAGCTCGCGACCGAAGCTCGGGAGCTTCCACTCGGTCTCGCGGCCGGCCTCGGCAGCCTCCTTGGACTGCTCATAGGTCGTCTCTGACATCCCTTAGTTGTACCTCCTCGTTCGTCTGGGCATGCGCGTGCTGCCGCACACAGAGCTCAAGGTGGCACGCCGGGAGGCGATCAACCGGGGCATGTCCGCCCCGAGCCGGCCCCGGGCCCGAGCCCTCGTCGTCGACGACTCCGCCGTGGTGCGCAGCATGGTCCGGGCGGTGCTGGAGCGCGGGGAGTTCGTCGTGCGGGAGGCCTGCGACGGACGCGAGGCGCTCAGGCTCCTCTTCGCCGGCGGCGCCGACCTCGTCCTGCTCGACGTGGAGATGCCGGGCCTGGACGGCTGGGAGACCCTTGAGCGCATCCGGGAGGTCTCCGACGTGCCCGTGTGCATGCTCACCGGGCTGGACGGCGAGCTCCCGATGGTCCGCGGCCTGCGCGGCGGCGCCGACGACTACGTGGCCAAGCCCTTCGGCAAGCTCGAGCTCCTCGCGCGGGCGGAGGCGCTCGTGCGCCGCGCGGGCGCGCGAGGGCAGGCACCCGCCGAGGCCCAGGA
>CAXUES010000100.1:0-6596 GCA_964250185.1 uncultured Solirubrobacteraceae bacterium
CGAGGTCTGCTCGGTCTACGTGCTGCGCGACGACGACACCCTGGAGTTGTTCGCGATCGGACGGCGCGCGCCGCACCCGCGTGCCCGCGCGGCCGGCCGGTGGCGGCTTCGAGGCCGTGCTGGCCGGCACCCGGGGGTCCTGGGTCGACTGGGACGTCGCGGTGGACGTCGTGGGCGCCGCGGGCCGCGCGACGGTCGCCGTCACCCGGTCGGGCGCGGGCAGCGGCGGCTCCCCGGTCGGACGCGTGCTCGGCGTGCTCGGGCTCGTCCTGCTCCTCGGGGTGCTCGCGTCCTTCCCGCTGCGCCGGCGGGGCCGCGCGGCCGTCTGAGCCTCAGGCGGCCGACAGCTCGGCGAACGTGCGCCGGATGCCGCGCCGCGCCCTGCCGTGGACCACCACGAGCGTGCCCCCGCCCCGCCGCGGCTCCACCTCGATGTGGACCTGCTCGCGACGCCGGTGCAGCAGGGCGAGCAGTCCGAAGGGGAAGAGCAGCAGCGCGCAGAGGATCGTCCACGCCGGCGGCTCGGAGCGCTCCAGCACGAGCTCCTCGTGGCTGCGTCGCCCCACCACGGCGTAGCCCGCGCGCTCCATGGCGGGGAGGATGAGCCCGATGACGTCGCGCCAGGTCGCCTCGGGCGTCGTGGGCAGCTCGTGCTCCTGGTGGAAGGAGCGCAGCCCCCAGCCGCGCGCCGGCACCCGTCGCGGCACGATGGGCGCGATGACCCCGGCCGGGAGCTCGGGCAGGTCCTCCACCAGCGCGGTGAGCGCGCCGTAGGTGCGTGCGGCGTAGGCGCCGCCCATGCGCTCCTCGAGCTCGTCGTCGTCCAGGCGCCCCGCCGCGTGGTGGCGGCGCAGCAGGTCCACCGCGCGCTCCCGGTCGGCGTCGCCCGCACGCAGGTCCCCCGGCTCGACCACCTGTCCATGGTCGCACGCCGCCGGCCCGAGCTCCCGTTTCCGCACGTCATCGGCAGGGCACGCAGGCGCGATGTCCACGACCTCCCTGAGCTCCCTCAAGCGCCACATCACCGGCACGCTGGTCGCCGTCGCCGTCCTGCTGGGCGTCGCGGCGCTGCCCTCCGCCGCAAGCGCCCGCGACTACCCGGCGTCCGTCGAGCGGACGTTCATGCGGACCTGCGTCGCCTCGGCGCTCAAGAGCAGCGACGGCGCGCTCACGCGCGCGAAGGCCCGCAAGCTGTGCCGCGCGAGCCTCGAGTGCATCGAGGAGGCGCTCACGCTCAAGCAGTTCCGCCAGAGCGACGAGGCCATCCGCGAGGGCCGGAAGGACCCCCACGCCCGCACGATCGCCCGCTGCACGAAGGCGGGGCTCGCAGCGCTCTGAGCCCGGGCGGCTCCCAGGATGGGGTGCTAGCTTCGCCCCGGATGAGAACGGCTGTGCTTCGTCCCCTCGGCGCCGCCGCCTGCGCGCTGGCCCTCGCGGCCGGCGCGGCGGGCTGCGGCGGCGGCTCCGGAGGCGACGTCAAGTCCGCCTCCGCGGCCTCCGCGACGGTCAGCTCGCTCGAGCTGTCGGGCTTCGGCGACGTGCTGGCGACCAAGGGCGGCAAGCCCGCCTACGTGCTGACGAGCGACCCGACCGACGGCAGCGGCTGCGACGCCACGTGCCTCGGGGAGTTCAAGCCGCTCACCGCCGACGGCGACCTGACCGCGGGACCGGGCATCTCCACCTCGGACGTCTCGACGTTCGCGCGCGACGGCGGCGGCAAGCAGGTGAGCTTCGCGGGCCACGCGCTCTACACGTTCACCGGCGAGGGCCTCATCTCCGGCGCGGGCATGAAGGCCGGCAGCGGCACCTGGTACCTCATCTCCGACGAGGGCAAGCCGATCAAGACCACCGCCGCCGGCGGCTACTGACCTTGGCCGACAGCGCCGCGCCGGCGGGCGACCGCCGGACCCGGCTCGTCCTCGCCGTGTGCTGCCTCGCGCAGTTCACGGTCATCCTCGACCTCTCCATCGTCAACGTCGCGCTGCCGACGATCCAGTCGGCGCTGGAGATCGCGGCGTCGGACCTGCAGTGGGTCATCGACGCCTACGCGATCCTCTTCGCGGGCTTCCTCATGCTCGCCGGCCGGGCCACGGACGTGCTCGGCCACCGGCGGCTCTTCGCGGGCTCGCTGCTCGGCTTCGCGCTCGCCTCGCTCGTCGGCGGCCTCGCCCCGAGCCCCGGCGTGCTCATCGCGGGCCGCGCGCTGCAGGGCCTGGCGGGCGCGGGCATGGCCGCGTCGTCGCTGGCCATCCTCACCGCGACCTTCGCTCCCGGACCGGCGCGCCACAAGGCGATCGCGCTGTGGGGCTCGATGAACGGCGTGGGCGGCGCGGCCGGCGTCCTGGCCGGCGGCGTGCTCACCGACCTGCTCAGCTGGCGCTGGGTCCTGCTGGTCAACGTGCCGATCTGCGTCGGCGGCGCCGCCCTCGCGCTGGCCGTGGTCGCCGACCGGCGCGCCCCGGACCGCCCGGGCCTGGATCCCGTCGGCGCGCTGGTGCTCACCGCGGGGCTGCTCATCGCCACCTACGGCGGCGTGACCGCGGGCGCGGAGGGCTTCGGTTCGGCCGACGCGCTCGTGCCCATGGCGGTCGGCTCGGCGCTGCTCGCGCTCTTCCCCGTCGTCGAGCGGCGCGTCCGCGCGCCGCTGGTGCCCCCGGGCGCGCTGACCGGGCAGCTGCGGAGCATCAACCTGATCGTCCTGCTCTTCAGCTCGGCGCTGTTCGCCATGTGGTACTCGAGCTCGCTGTACCTGCAGCAGGTGCTGTCGCTCTCCCCGCTGGAAGCCGGCCTGGTCTTCCTGCCGATGGCGCTGGCCATCTTCGCCGCGGCCCGGCCCGCGGGCCGGCTGACCACGAGGGCCGGCGTGCGCCCGGTGCTCGGCGGCGGCCTGACCATGCTCGCGCTGGGCCTCGCGCTGCTCTCCCGGGTCGGCGACGGCGGCAGCCCGCTCCAGTACATCCTCCTCCCCGGCCTGCTCGTGGCCGTCGGCATCGGCTTCTCGGTCGTCTCCTCGACGATCGCCGCCACGCAGAGCGCCGCTCCGGAGCGTGCGGGCCTCAGCTCGGCGCTGGTCAACACCGCGCGGCAGGTCGGCGGCGGGCTCGGCCTGGCCGTCCTGATCTCCATCGCCACCCAGCGGACGAGCTCGCTCATCGGCTCGGGCGACGAGGTCAACGGCGCGCTGGCCGACGGCTTCGGCCTGGCCTACCTCGTGTCGGCCTGCGTCGTCGCCGTGGCCGCCGTCCTGGCCTTCGTGCTGCTCCCGCGCGCCGCCGAGGCGCCCCAGCGGGCCACGGGCCGCAGGATCCTGGTCGGCGTGGGGATCGTCGCGGTGGCGTTCGTGGCCGTCGGCTTCGGGCTGCCGCGCTCCAGGGCGACGCCGATCGGCGCCTACACGCTGGACGGCGCGCGCACGTTCGCCAGCGCGCCCGGCCTGCACCCGCCGCAGATGCAGCTCCTGCTGGACCGCAAGTCGGCCAGGCCGCTGCCGGGGCTCATCATGGCCGCGAACTTCCTCGACCTCACCAAGGGCCCGATCGTCGGCCAGAGCGGCCCGCTCATGCTCGACGACCAGCTCGAGCCCGTCTGGTTCAAGCCGCTGCCGACCGACCTGGTCGCCGCGAACCTCGACACGCACGTGCTCGACGGCAAGCCCGTCCTGTCCTACTGGCAGGGCGACGTCAGCCCCACCGGCGAGGTCAACTCGGGCCAGGTCGTCTTCGTCGACCAGCAGTACCGGCAGATCGCGAAGCTCGAGGGCCACGACGGCTGGGTCATCTCGCTGCACGACGTGGCCATCCGCGACGGCCTCGTGTGGGTCACGGCCAACCGCAACGAGTCGACCGACCTGTCGAAGGTCGGCGGCGTGAGCACCGGCGTGCTCGTCGACTCCGCGCTGCAGGCCTACGACCTGCGCTCGGGGAAGCTCGTGCGCACCTGGAGGGCCACCGACCACATCCCGATGGCGGACTCCGAGACCCAGCCGCCGCCCAACGGCTTCCCGTGGGACGCCTACCACATCAACTCGCTGCAGCTCACCGACGACGGCCGCGCGCTCGTGTCGATGCGCAACACGTCGGCGGCCTACCTCTTCGACCTCGACACGGGCCGGATCGAGTGGCAGCTCGGCGGTGCGCGGTCGAGCTTCGCCCTGCCCGCCGACGCCCGCTTCGCGTGGCAGCACGACGTGGAGCTGCGCGACGAGGACACCGTCTCGCTCTTCGACAACCACTGCTGCGAGATCACCGGCGCGGGCGAGTACCTGCCCTCCGACCGCGGCTCGCGCGGGCTCGTGCTGCGCCTGGACCGCGCGCGGCGCACCGCCCGGGTCCTCGAGGAGGACTCCCACGGCGAGACGTTCCGCTCGCAGTACATGGGCAACGTCCAGCGCCTGGCGGACGGCTCGACCTTCGTCGGCTGGGGCCAGGTGCCGTTCCTGACCGAGTACGACCCGTCGGGGAAGATGGTCTTCGACGGCGCCTTCCCGAGCCCGAACCTGAGCTACCGCACGCGCGTGCGGTCGTGGGTCGGCAAGCCGGCGACCCCGCCGTCGGGCGCGCTGCGCCGCAGCGGCGACGGCATGGTCGCCTACGCGAGCTGGAACGGCGCGACCGAGGTCGCCCGCTGGCGCGTCCTGGCCGGCACGGGCACCCGCCGCCTGGCCGAGCGGGCACGGGACGGCTTCGAGACCGAGGTCCCCGTGCCGGGCGGCACCACGTCGGTGCGCGTGCAGGCGCTCGACGCGCGCGGGCGGGTCCTGGGGACCTCCGCGCGCGTGGCCGCCGGGAGCTAGCGCGCCGCGGAGGGGTGGCTGGTGGCGGGCACGTCCTTGCCCTCCCACCACGCGGAGATCGCGCCGACGCAGCCGCCGGTGATGCCCCGCACGAAGCCCTCGGTGTCGTTGATGCGCGGGAACTCCCCCTCGGGCACCGGGAGGTCGAGGAGCTCGCACAGCGGCTCCCAGCCGTCCTTGGCCTCCCAGACGAGGAGCCGGTCGGCGGGGACCGTCGCCTTGACGTGCTCGTCCCAGGCCTGCGCCGAGGCGATGAGGCCCTCGGTCGTCTCGGGAGCGACCCGCAGCGGCCCGCGGCCCTCCCAGCACTGCTTGCGCATGAGCATGATCCAGTCGCGCCAGTGCTCGTCGACGAGCACGCGCGCGTCGGAGAGGTGGTGCAGGACGTCGTCGCCGAAGTAGATGCGGCAGACCGTGTCGCGCATGGAGCGCTCCCACGAGGCGTGGTCGCGCACGCTGAGCAGCACCTTGGCCTCGGGGTACTTGTGCATGAGCGGCTCGAAGTACCGCGCGCCGGGCCAGTCGACCGTCGCGTCCTTGCCGGCCAGCAGCTCCTCCCAGACGTCCTCGCCGGCCTCCGCGCGCTCCCACAGGGCGCACTGGTCGAGGTCGGCCATGAGGTCGACCATGTGGTAGGTCGACAGGCCGAGCTGCTCGAGGGCCACCTTCTGCGACGAGGTCGCGGTTCGCATCAGGCCGGCACCGATGAGCTTCATCTGAGCGACAGTACCGGGGGGCGGCCTACCTCCGCCGCGGGGCCAGCCGCCGCTCGGCGGCGGCGTGCTCGAGGCAGAGCACGCTGTCGGGCATCGCCCGCAGCCGGCCCGGGGCGATCGCCGCACCGCAGACGTCGCAGCGGCCGTAGGTGCCCTCCTCGAGCTTGGCCAGCGCCCGCTCGGTGCGCTCCACGCCGCTCTCCAACGAGCTGCCGACGCCGATCTCGGTGAGCCGGCTGACCGCCTCGATGGTGCCGTCGCCGATGCGCTTGCCGAAGCCCAGGCCGCTGCCGGGCTCGGGCCGCGCGGCCAGCGAGTCGACGCGGGCCTGGTTGTGGTCGCGCCGGGCGCGCAGCTCGGCGCCGATGGCCTCGAGGTCGAGGTCGTCGGGCGCGTCGGGGGCGGGGTGGTCCGGGGCGGGCATCCCCCTCCCCTACCCGATCCGACCCATCCGCCGGACCTGAAGTCCGGTGGGACGTAGGCTCGCACCGTGCCGAAGATCAAGCAGATCGACGAGGTCGTCGGAGCGCCGGTGCACGCCGCCGCGTGGTGCATCCCGAAGGGCGGGGCCTGGGCGCAGGCCGCCGGCCAGGTCGTCGGGGGGCTCGTCGGTGCCGCGGCGGTGAGCGCGCTGCACAAGCGCCCGGAGGAGACGGAGGCGCCCGGAGGCAACCAGATCGTCGCGGTCACCGACACGGAGGTCGTCACGACGACGTTCTCCAACGTCATCGGCATCAAGGCCAAGCGGGTCACCGCGCGCCTGCCGCGCTCGGAGATCACCGGCGCCGACCTGGTGGGCAAGAAGATCATCAAGACGCTGACCATCCACCTCGCGGACGGCACGTCCTGGGCCTTCGACTGCCGCACGGTGTCCCACAAGGACGCCGCCAGGGTCGTGGAGGCGCTGGGCTACCAGCCCATCAGCTGAGCTGCGCGGCCAGCTCGGGCCGCGCGTCGAGCAGCCCGGCGAGCGCCAGCGCGTCCTCGGGGGCCAGGAACACGGTGACGGTCCCGGCCTGCTCGCGGCCGGCCTCCCAGGCCGACGCGAGCGCGGGCGACTGCGCCCGCGCGGGCTCGACGACCTCGGC
>CAXUES010000100.1:6606-9118 GCA_964250185.1 uncultured Solirubrobacteraceae bacterium
GGAGCAGCTCGCGCACCTTGCCGGAGGAGACGATGGTCGCCGCCCCCGCCGCGCGACAAAGGTCGCCCGCCAAGCCCAGCGCGCGCCAGGCGCCGGCCGACATCGACAGGGGCTGCGCGAGCGACATGACGCCAGCGTAGGTGGCCGGTAGCGTCCGGCGCATGTGCCGGAACATCCGCCCCCTGCACAACTTCAGCCCGCCCGCGTCGGACGACGAGGTCCACGCCGCGGCGCTGCAGTTCGTGCGCAAGATCAGCGGGACGACGAAGCCGTCGGCCGCCAACGCCGAGGCCTTCGACCAAGCCGTGGAGGACGTCGCGCGCTGCTCGCACGAGCTGCTGGCCGCGCTGGTCACCAAGGCGCCGCCGCGCGACCGCGAGGTCGAGGCCGCCAAGGCGCGCGCCCGCTCGGCCAAGCGCTTCGCGGTGACGGTGGCCACGGGGACCTGACCCGCTAGCCCAGGAGCGCGGCGACCTCGGTGAAGGCGCGCGCGGGCACCGTGTTGAGCTGCGCCGTCGCCTCGGCGAGCGGGACGAGCTCCACCTCGGTGCCGCGCAGCGCGGTCATCATGCCGAAGGCGCCCTCGGCGGCGGCGGCGTGCGCCCGCACGCCCATCCGGCTGGCCAGGACGCGGTCGAACGCCGTCGGCGTCCCGCCGCGCTGCACGTGGCCGAGCACCACCGCCCGCGTCTCCGCGCCGGTGCGCGCCTCGAGCTCGGCCTCCAGGAAGTGGCCGATGCCGCCGATCCGCGGCCGGCCGAGCGCGTCGACCTGCCCGCGGGTGAGCTGCTCGGCGTCGCGGGGGCGCGCGCCCTCGGCGACCACGACGATCGAGAACGGCCGCCCGCCGCGACGGCGGGCGAGGACCGCCTCGGCGACCACATCGAGGTCGAAGGGCCGCTCAGGGACGAGGATGACGTCGGCGCCCCCGGCGATCCCGGCGTGCAGCGCGATCCAGCCCGCGTTGCGGCCCATGACCTCCACGACGAGGTCGCGGTAGTGGCTCTCGGCCGTGGTGTGCAGGCGGTCGATCGCCTCGGTGGCGATCTGCACGGCGGTGTCGAAGCCGAAGGTCCGGTCGGTGCCGCAGAGGTCGTTGTCGATCGTCTTGGGGACGCCGACCACCGGGATGTGCGCGCTGAGCACGTGCGCGGCGTACAGCGTCCCGTTGCCGCCCACGGCGACGAGCGCGTCGAGGCGGTGGCGCGCCACGCACGCGACGACCTCGTCGATCCGCTCCAGCGCGCTGCGCCGCGACGTGCCCAGGATCGTCCCGCCGCGGGGCAGGATGCCCGCGATGCGCTCCGGCGAGAGCTCCACCACCGCGTCGTCGAGCAGGCCGCCCCAGCCGTCGCGGAAGCCGATGAGCTCGTCGCCCGCGCGCAGGGCGCTGCGCCACACCGCGCGGATGACCGCGTTGAGGCCGGGGCAGTCGCCTCCGCCGGTGAGGATGCCGATCCGCATGGGTCACATGCTCGCGATCGCCGCGACGAGGTAGGCGAGCATCCCGGCGCCGAGCAGGCGCCGGAACCAGTTGACGCCGTGGGCGAGCTCCTCGTAGGCCCACGCGACCAGGCCCACGCGGGCGAGCGCCACGAGCACGTCATGGGCGTCGCCGGACGTCGCGCTCGCGCCGAGCGAGGCGACGAGCGCGACGAGCAGCGGCGCGTTGGGGAACTGGACGAGCGGGAAGGCGGCGGGCCACCCCCACTGCGCCCGCCCCCACGCCTCCCTCATCCGCCGGCGAGGACGACGTCGAAGCCGTCGGCGCGCAGGAGCTCGACGACGACGTCGCGGTGGTCGCCCTGCAGCTCGATGGTGCCGTCCTTCACCGAGCCGCCGACACCGCAGCGCTTCTTCAGCCGCCCGGCGAGGGCGGCGAGCGCCGCGTCGTCCACCGGCACGCCCGCGACGCTCGTCACGGCCTTCCCTCGCCGGCCGCTCGTCTCGCGGCGCACGCGCACGCGCCCGTCGCCCTCCTGGCGGGCCTTCGCCGCGGGGTCGCGGGCCTTGCGCAGGTCGCCATCGCTCGTCGAGAACACGACCCGCGAGGAGCTGCTGGAGCGCTTGGGCACCGCTCAGCCCGCGTCGTGCGCGTGCGCGCGCAGGTCGCTGAGCGAGACGGCGTCCAGCGCGCGCTCGTGGCTGGCCTCCAGCACGACCGCCGGCGCCATCCCGTCGTCGAGCGCCTGCTGCCAGCGCGGCGCGCACAGGCACCAGCGGTCGCCCGCCTTCAGCCCGTCGAAGCCCGGCCGCGGGGTGCTCAGGTCGTTGCCCTGGGAGGCCGTGTAGCGCAGGAAGCGCTCGTCGACCACCGCGCAGACGGTGTGGTTGCCGGTGTCGTCGGGGCCGGTCTCGCAGCAGCCGCTGCGCGTCCAGCCCGTGACGGGGTCCTGCCCGCAGACGGCGAGCTCGGTGCCGAGGACGTTGCGGGCCATGGCGCCCAGCATGGCGCCTGCGCCTCCGCCGCGCTCAGCCCAGGCGCGCGACCGCGGCGCGGACCGCCGCCCAG
>CAXUES010000101.1:0-9102 GCA_964250185.1 uncultured Solirubrobacteraceae bacterium
TCATGGTCAGGTCATCGACCATGGACGCGGTGTGGAAGAAGACCCGCTCGTCATCGTCTCCATAGACGTTGGGCATGGCCGCCGAAGAGTGGGCGGCTGTCGATCGCGCGTCGAGCGATCGCGCAACGCGTCCAAAGCCGCCGATCCGGTCTGTTGACCGACGCGACGGTGGCCGATGGCGCCTCGTGCCCGCGCTTCGGACCACTGCCCCGACCACCTCCGCACGTGATCGCCGCCGCCGCAAGGCGCTGCGCGACGCGATCTTCCGCACCTGCTCCGCGCTCGGCGTGCTGCTCGGCATGTGGACGGTCTGGCCGACGATCGGCCAGCCGACCGGTCACCGCGCTGCCGCGTCGTGCAGCAGCAAGGCGGCCGACGCGATGTCCCGCTGCTTCAGCGACTCCCTCGGGACGACCGTGGTGCCGCCGCTCGTCCACGTGCTGACCTACGCGCTGGCCGGCATGGTCGTCGGCGCAGCGCTGGCCCTCACCCTCGTGCGGCGGGGCGACTGACCTCAGAGCGCCCATGGCGACGACCGAAGCGCGGCCAGCGCGACGGTCGCGACGCGGTCGTCTGCTCCCCCAGCGCGGCGATCATGTCCCGCACGCCGTAGTCCTCCTCCGCCGGCAGCTTCGGGCCGCCGATCTCCGGCGGCGAGATGTGCGGCCGCAGCGGGGCGGGTGCCTTCGTCGCGCGCTGGGCGGCGAGGCAGTCGCTGCAGAGCACGACCAGGTCGCTGGCGAGCTCCTCCCCCCGGCGCTCGTGCGAGCGGTGGACGACGTCGAGCTCACCGTCGTGGGTGACGTCCAGCGCGCAAGCGTGGCCGGCGCGGAAGAGCGCGGCCGCGCGGGTGCGGCGCCACTCCGGCGTGCGCAGGTAGTCGCGGTAGGGCATCGCCTTGAGCTCGGCCAGCCGCTCGCCGACGGCGGGCGCGGAGGTGGCGAGCGCGTCGGGCTCCAGCGCGGCGGGCGCGAGGCGCCAGACGCCCTTGTGCGGCTCCTCCACCAGCCCGTCGTGCTGGAGCTTTGTGAGCTCCCAGGCGAGCAGGTAGTCGACCTGGCGCTCGTGCTCGGCGGCCTTGGACGCCGGCGGAGCGACCAGCATCTCGCGGTAGGTGAAGCCGCCGTTGGCGAGCGCGTGGGCGGTGACGTCCTCGCGCGTCGCCTCGCCGCCGAGCGCGCGCAGCGCGTCCAACGTCGCGGTGCGCACCTTCAGGCGCAAGGTCCGGCGTTCCTCGGTGGAGACGTGGTCGACCATGTGGCGCCTCTCGGCAGGACGCCTCCGGTCTTGAAAGCGGCGCGCCGGTTCCTGGCCGGATGCTCGACACGGCCATGTCTCATTCCGTCACCGGCTCGGGGTGCTCGACCAACCGCGAGAGCGGCGCGAGCTCGGGCCGGCCGCGGCGGAGGGCGGTGCCCCGAAGCGATTCGAGCGGCGGGGAGGTCACCGCGAGCGGGCTCCTCCAGGACGGCAGGCACGCCGGGCACAGCCGCCCGCTCGCTGCAGCCGGGGCGAGCGTCGTCGCGCAGATCCGGCAGTAGCGCTCGGGGTGCTCACGGGCGGCGCGGATGGTCGCGTGCCGATCGCCGTGTCGCCCGCACTGCATGCGGGCCGGGTTCATGCTGCGCACCATCCCCTGGATGACGTGGTCGATGCGTGCCCACCGGCCGCAGATCTGACAGACGGAGAGGTGCGGGAAGCCGGACGGCTCGCCCTGGTGGCGCTCGACGATCTCGCGGACGAGCCGCGCGTGCTCCGGCGTCCCCGGGCGTGGATCGTCTGGGCGGGCCATCGGTCGGCGGGTCGCCCCGCCGACCGTGGATCTGACAGGCGGCTTAGGCGACCGTGACCTCGCGCCCGAACGCGACGTAGTCGGTGATCTCCTTGGCGGCGTCCTTGGGCTCGGGGTAGAACCACGCGGCGTCCTTGGCCTGCTCGCCGTCGGACTCCAGCGAGAAGTAGCTCGCCTCGCCCTTCCAGGAGCAGGTGGTATGCAGCTCGGAGTCCCGCAGCACGCTCGAGTCGACCGACGCGCGCGGGAAGTAGTGGTTGCCTTCGACGACGACGGTGTCGTCGGAGTCAGCGATGGTCTTGCCGTTCCATGTGGCCTTGGGCATGTTCACGACGCTAGCTCCCCGCCGACGGCGCGGCGCGAGGTCCTGCGGGAGGGCGTCCTGCTCTGACGGCGGGCCGCCAGGCGCCGCCAGAGCGACGGCAGCTCGGCGGCGGCCGTCGGCGCCAACGCCGCCGCGACCGCCTGCAGGTCGTGATCGACCTGGGCCGCGTGAGCCTGAGCCGCGAGCTCGGGGGGTGCGATGTGCGGACGCAGGCCCGGCCGGCCGTTGGCCCGGTGGTGCAACGCGTGGCAGGCGGCGCACAGGACGACGAGGTCGCTGACGCGCTCCTCGCCGCGGTGCTCGTACGTGCGGTGATGCACCTCGAGGCCCTCGCTGTGGGTGACGTCGAGGGAGCAGCGGTCGCCCGCGCGCAGGAGCGCCGCGGCGCGCGTGCGGCGCCACTCGGGCGTGCGCAGGTAGTCGCGGTAGGGCATCGTCCGCAGCATCGCGGCGCGGTCGGGAGCCACCGTGCGCGCGGTGGCCGGCGGATCGGGCTCCAGCGCCGCGGGGGCCAGCCGCCAGACCCCGCGGTGCGGGTTCTCCACGAGCCCCTCGCGCTTGAGGTTGGTCAGCGCCCACGACAGCTCGCAGGCGATCAGGCTCTCGTGCTGCGCTCCCCGCTCGGGTGGCGGGACCATCCGCTCGCGCGTGGTGAAGCCGCCGTCGCCGAGCGCCTGGTCGCGCACATCGGCGCGCGTGGCCTCGCCGCCCAGCTCCCGCAGCGCCTGCAGCGTCGCGACGCGTGCCTTCTGGCGCAGCGCGCGGCGCTCGTGCGTGGCGAGTTCCCCGTTCATGACGTCCATCTCGGTTGGCTACTGCGCCGTGCCCGACCGGTCGGACACGGTCTGGACGGATGTCCTCACGGACCTCACATAGAACGTGGTCGAGGACTCGCGCGGATCTAGCCCCGCGACGCGAGCGTCGCCCCCGTCCGCCGCAGCTCCACGAGGAAGTCCACCACCGCGGGCCCGGCGCCCGGCAGCGTCGCGGCGCGGACCTCGCGCCCGACCGCCGGCGAGGGCTCCACGACGACCGCGTCGAGGTCGGTGCCGAGGATCGCGCGGGGCACGAGCGCGGGCCCGAGCCCCGCGGCGGCCAGCGCGACCGCGGTCGTCGTGTGGCGGGTACGCACCGCCGCGGCGGGCGAGAAGCCGGCTTCGGCGCAGGCCTGGTCGACCACCGCGCTCAGGGAGTTCTCGCGCGCGAGGAGCACCCACGCGCGGTCGGCCAGGGCCGACAGCTCGACGGACTTCCGCCCCGCCAGGGGGTCGTCCTCGCCGACGACGATCACGAGCTCCTCGCGGCCGATGACCTCGACGTCCCCCTCCCAGTCGCTGCCGATCGGCCCCACGCCGACGTCGGCCAGGCCGGAGGCCATGACCCGCGCGAGCTCCTCGCCGCCCGTGAGCTCGATGAGCTCGACCTGCGCGTCGGGGTGCAGCTGCTTCCAGCGGCCGATCGCCGGCGGCAGGAACCCGAGCGCCAGCGACGCCACCGCGGCGATGCGCAGCACCACCCGGGCGTCCTCCGGGTGGCCCAGGCGGCGCACGCGCTCGGCGCTGCGCAGCGCGGCGGCGGCGTGCGGGAGGAACGCGCGGCCCTGCGGGGTCAGGCGGACGCCGGCGGGAAGCCGCTCGACGAGGGCCTCCCCCACGCTCGTCTCCAGCGCGCGCACCTGGTGCGACAGCGCGGGCTGCGACACGCCGAGGCGCTCGGCGGCGCGCGTGAACGACCGCTCCTCGACGAGCGCCACGAGGTACTCGAGCTGGCGCAGCGTCATCCCAGCAGCCCGATCCCGGCCGCGCCGCCGAGGAAGAACCCGCCGGTCGCGCACCACAGGACGAACGACCACAGCCCGCACACGAGCGACCACCAGCCGCTGATGATCCCCCGCTCGTGCGGGGTGGCGCCGGGATCCACGGCCTCCGGACCCTGCACCCACGGCGTGAAGCCGGGCACCAACCAGAACGCGAACGGGACGAGCAGGAAGGCGAGCGACAGCGCCACGACGCCCGAGGCGGCCGGCGTCCCGAAGACCGAACGGAACAAGGCGATCAACGCCGTGCCGCCGCCCACGGCGAGGACGACGCGCCAGCCAACCCACCACAACGCCCGCCCCGCGTGCCCGCCGGTCTCCCGCACGAGCAGCGCGGCGAGCTGCCGGCCCATCGCGATGTCGATCGTCAGCCCGACGAACGCGAGCACCACGGCGAAGACGAGCAGGAGCACGCGCTCAACCCTGCCCGTCGGCGGCGCAGAACACGAGCTCCTCGTCGCAGTCCGGCCGCGCGGTGATGACCCGCCGGGCCTGCGCGGCGCCGCTGAGCGGATCGAGCTGGACGAGGTCGGTCGCCTCCAGCGCACCGCCCGCGTCGAGGTCGAGCAGCGCGAGGCCGAAGCGGTCGCTGCCGGCGCCGAAGATGCCGCCCGCGCCCGCGCTGCCGGAGTTGACGACGGTGACCGGGCCGACGCGGTCCAGCCGCTGGCGGTGGGTGTGGCCGACGAGGATCGCCACGGGCGCGCCGTCGGGATCGGCGTCGCGGATGCGCGCGGCGAGCGCCCGGCCGATCGCCTCCTGGTGGACGACGAGCACCTGCGGGCGCTCGGGCAGCGCCTGCCACCAGCCCCACTGCTGCTCCACCGCGGCCGCGAACCGCTCCTTGCCGTCGGGCAGGTCGCCGAAGCTCAGCGCGGTGCGGATGCCTGTGGGGAACTGGCCCCCGGCGTACTCCAGCGGATCCTCGAACCCCGCGACGCGCAGCCCGGCGACGGTCTGCACCGCGGGCCCGGTCACGCTCCCATCGGAGCCCAGGCGCCCCGTGTGGGTGAGCACGTCGACGCCGCGCCGCGCGAGCTGGCGCATGACGCCGGGCGCGTCGTGGTTGCCCGACACCGCGAGGACCGGCGTGCCGACGTCCTCCAGGCCGTCGAGCAGGCGGCCCTCGATCCGCGAGCCGTTGACGCTGAAGTCGCCGGCCAGGACCGCGGGGATCCCCTCGCCGTAGCGGCGCAGGGTCGGGATGACGAGCGCGTTGAGGTGGATGTCGGAGGCGAGCATCAGCCGCCGTGCGCCCACGTCCAGCGGCGTGCGGTCGTCGATGAGCCCGGCGATCGAGCGCACCGCCGTGTCGACGCGGTCGCCGTACTGCTTCCCCACGCTGCGCAGCTGGTCGGCGGAGTCGAGGATCCGCTCGAGCTCGGTCCCCGAGGCGTAGTAGGCGGGCCGCTCGAGGCGCTCGGGATCCCACGTGGCCGCCGCCCAGGCGGCGGTGCCGCCACCCAGGACGACCGCCAGCACCACGCCGCCCACGGGCACGAGCAGCAGCCTGCGACCGCGCGAGCCGGCGAGGTGCATGAGCAGCGCCGCGACGATCCCGCCGCCCAGCGCGCCGAGGAGGATCGCGACGCCCGAGCGGATCGCCGCCGCGCCGAGCCCGTCGGAGAGCTGGCGCCGCAGCGTGCGGACGCTCGCGGCGCTCGGCTCGCTCGCTACCCGCACGACGCCGGCGCGGTCGATGCGCCGGGGCTCCAGCCTGGCCTGCACGGGCGCGGCGGTCACCCGCGCGCGCAGGCCCCAGTCGGCCAGCGGCACGTAGACGCCGACGCCGCGCTCCCCGGGCAGGGCCGGCGCGTAGGCGACGCGCACGTCGCCGACGTCGGTCGCGACCGACGCCGGGCCCGCGATGCGCAGGCCGGCCCACGCTCCCGCGAGGGTGCAGGCGACGAGGACGAGGAGGAGCAGGAGGCGCCGGAGCACGCCAGGGCGCGGTGGCGGGGACCTTCGTGCGGTGCACCTCGACGAGCGCATCCACGACGACCGGGTCGAACTGGCCGCCGGCGCAGCGCTCCAGCTCGGCCAGCGCGTCGTCGAGCGGGAGCGGGCGCCGGTAGGGCCGCGTGCCGGTCATCGCCTCCAGCGCGTCGCAGGCGGCGACGATCCGCGCGCCGAGCGGGATCTCGTGGCCGGCGAGGCGGTCGGGGTAGCCCTCGCCGTCCCAGCGCTCGTGGCTGGAGCGCACGAGCGGCGCGACGGCCTCCAGCGACGTCGCCGCGCGGACGATGCGCTCCCCGACGACGGTGTGCTGCTTGATGACCGCCCACTCGTCGTCGTCCAGCGCGCCGGGCTTGTCCAGGATGGCCGCGGGCACCGCGACCTTGCCGATGTCGTGCAGCTCGCCGGCGCGGCGCAGGTCCTCCAGCGCGTGCGGGTCCAGCCCGAGGCGCTGGCCGACCTCGGCCGCGAGGCTGCCGACGTCCTGCACGTGCTGCTCGAGGTCGGCGTGGTGCTCGCTGAGCGCGCGCAGCAGCACGCGGGTGGCTTGGTCCTGGGCCGAGCGGCGACCGCCCGCCTTGTCGTCGTACATGCGCCGGTCGGCGCGGCCGAGCGCCGCGGCGGAGTCGCGCGCCTCGGCGGGCAGCAGCACGGAGCCCGTGGCCGCCGTCACGACGAAGCCGCTGCCCACCTCGCGTAGGGCGTCGGAGCAGGCCGAGACGAGCGACAGCGCCTCGACGGCGTCGCAGCGGGCGAGCACGCAGAACTCGTCGCCGCCCATGCGGTAGGCCCGTCCCGCCTCGCCGACGGCGGCGGAGAGCCGCTCGCTCAGGCGCACGAGCAGGGCGTCGCCGGCCGGGTGGCCGAAGGTGTCGTTGTAGTCCTTGAAGCCGTTGAGGTCGAAGAGCGCGAGCACGTGGTGCTCGTCGCCGCTGAGCGTCCACTCGAGGTCGCGCATGAGCCGGCGGCGGTTGGCGATGCCGGTGAGCGCGTCGGTCAGCGCCTCCCCGCGGGCGAAGCGCAGCGTGCGCAGGTTGGCCGCGTAGCTGGCGGCGAAGCGCCCGAGCACCGCGACGACGCACAGCCAGGCGAGGATCACCGCGAGCAGGTTGAGCCGCGAGAAGTGGTCGGAGATCAGCAGGCCCAGGCCGAGGACGGCGAAGGCCATGGGCGCCAGCAGCGCGCGGCGGCCCATCCCCTGGTTGGGACGCACGACGTCGGCGGGCGCCCAGGAGGCGTAGGCGATGAGCAGGAAGCCCGCGGGCCAGCCGGCCTCCCCGATCGAGCCGGGGTGCCAGGTGCCGAGGGCGTTGGCCACGAGGTAGTAGGAGTCCGCGACGCCGAACAGCGCGAAGCCGCCGCCGAGCAGCACCCACATCCGCCCGAAGCGCCACCCCCCGAGCGCCACCGCGCCGGTGACCACGCCGAGCAGGATCGTGTCGCCGAGGGGGTAGGCGAGGTTCGTGGCGATCTCCAGCGGCTTGCCGTCGGTCGCGCCGAGCACGCGGCCGAAGACCGAGGCGGCGCCGAAGGCGGCCACGGCCAGGGCGGCGATCGCCCCGTCGAGCCACAGCGTCACGCCGGGCGCGGCGATCCGCCGGCGGGCCATGAGCACCAGCCCGGCGTAGGAGAGCGGGTAGAAGACGAGCCACAGCGCGTCGCTCGGCGACGGGATCGGGATGGGGTCCTCGTCCCACAGGACCGTCGAGTAGAAGATGTTCCCCGCCGCCCACAGCAGCGCGGCGCCGCCGATGAGCCACCAGGCGGTCCGCTCCTGCGCCTTCAGCGTGGCGCGGGCGAGGCAGACGAGCGCCGAGCCGACGAGGACGACGTTGTAGCCCCAGCGACCAAGGAGATCGGCCACCGCCCCGGTGCTTCCCGAGAGCGAGGCGGCCGCGCAGGCGAGCAGCAGCACGGTCATGCCCACGAGCGCCAGCCGGGCTCCACGTGACCCGGGCTGAGCGCGTGCGTGTTCCACGCGGTGAGGTGTCGGCCGCTCGCGCGGCGAGCTTTAGTGCGCCGGGACGGCGGGCGCTACCTCGGGGCCATGCGGATCGCGCCGTCGAGGCGGATGACCTCGCCGTTGAGCATCGGGTTGGCGATGATGCTGTCGACGAGCTGGGCATATTCGTCGGGGCGGCCGAGGCGGCTCGGGTGCGGCACCTGCGTGCCGAGACTGTCCTGCGCCGGCTGCGGCAGGCCCGCGAGCATCGGGGTCTCGAAGAGCCCCGGGGCGATCGTCATGACGCGCACGCCGGAGCGGGCGAGCTCGCGCGCGGCGGGCAGCGTGACGCCGACGACGCCGCCCTTGGAGGCGGCGTAGGCGATCTGGCCGATCTGCCCGTCGTAGGCGGCGACGCTGGCGGTGCAGACGATGACGCCGCGCTGGCCGTGCTCGTCGGGCTCGTTGTGCTGCATGGCGGCGGCCGCGAGGCGCAGGACGTTGATCGTCCCGAGGAGGTTCACGCGGATGACTCGCTCGAAGGCCTCCAGCGGCGTCGGGCCCTCCCGGCCGACGAGCTTGCCCGGCGTGCCGAGGCCCGCGCAGATGACCACGACGCGCGGGTGGGTGCTCAGCGCGAGCGCCTCGACGACGTCCTCCTCCACGCAGACGTCGCAGCGCGCGCACGTCGCCCCGGGCAGCTGCCCGGCCAGCGCCGCGGCGTGGCCCTCGGCGAGGTCGGCGATCACGACGTCCATCCCGTCGGCGCTCAGCCGCCGCGCGGACGCCTCGCCCAGTCCCGACGCGCCGCCGAAGACGACCGCCCCTGCTCCCTCGAGCTGCATGGCCGTCAGCCTCCCACGCCGGGTCCGCCGCCGCGCCCCGGTGGCCGGATGGACGTCGCGTCGGACGGCCCGACGGTCCATCTTCCGGTCCGGCTCCTCGGGTAGCGTCCCGCCCATGCCCCGCCTCCCCCTGCTCGGCGCGCTCGGCGCCGTCCTGATGCTCGCCCTGGCGGCCTCGCCGGCCCAGGCCGCCGGCCGCCACGTGCTCCCGGGACGCCGGCCGGCCTTCGTCGGCGCGTCCGGCACGACCGACCTCG
The DNA here is from genome assembly GCA_964250185.1 of uncultured Solirubrobacteraceae bacterium. Taxonomy (GTDB): domain Bacteria; phylum Actinomycetota; class Thermoleophilia; order Solirubrobacterales; family Solirubrobacteraceae; genus Paraconexibacter. The sequence continues at coordinate 8,934 of CAXUES010000101.1, forward strand.
GCGCGGCGACGGGCGCGGTCCACGCGATCATCTCGCTGCGCCACCGCGACCAGGCGGGGCTGGAGCGCTTCATCGCCGCGGTCTCCGATCCGGCCAACGCCGCCTACGGGCACTGCCTCACGCCGCAGCAGTTCGACGCGACCTACGCGCCCTCTGATGCCGACGTCGC
>CAXUES010000102.1:0-5909 GCA_964250185.1 uncultured Solirubrobacteraceae bacterium
GCGCTCGCTTCACACGCGAGAGGTCGCAGGTTCGAAACCCGCCGCGCCCATCACCGGAAGTCCCTGCATCTTCGGGGTCTTCGTCACCGGACGGGGAGGCATCGACGGCACCTTGGCCGCCTGGGCGACCCTGCATCGCCCGATAGGCGCCCGTCGAGCAGCGCGGCGAGACGCTCGCGCGAGGCCCCGTCGCGGCGCATCACCTGCGCGTAGACGCCGAGCGTGACCTTCGGATCGGAGTGCTGACCTCGGCCGATCACGACGGGCACCTCCACCCGAGCGCGAGCAGCCCGGACTGCTACGTGCGCCGCAGCGAGTGCGGCGGCAGGCCGTCCGGGAGCGGCGGAAGGCCGTGCTCAGCGCGCCGCTCGTCGGCGCGGCGGACCGCGGCCGCGGCCACGACGGCCGCTCAGGTCCTTCAATGGCCCGGGTGGACCATGCCGGCCGACCTGCCTCGGTCCATCGGGGCCTCCGCGTAGGTTGCGCCAGTGCCCGTCGCGCTCATGACCGGAGCCGCCCGGGCGAGTGGGATGGCCGCAGGCATCGTCCCGAGGCTCGCCGCTGACGGCTGGGACGTCGCGACGAGCGATCTCGAAGGCGCTGACCACCCGTGCGACCTCTCGTCACCGACCGGGCCGGCCGAGCTGGTCGCCGCGGTGTCCGCGCAGCGGGGCACGATCGGCGCGCTGGTCCTCAGCCACGCCCACGGAGTCGAGTCGGGCGTGCTCGACACGACGGCCGAGAGCTTCGACCGGCACGTCGCGGTCAACGCTCGCGCCAGCCTGCTGCTGATCGCCGCCTTCGCTCGCCAGGTGGCGTCGAGCGGGGTCATCGTCGCGCTGACGAGCGACCACACCACCGGCAACCTCCCCTACGGAGCGTCGAAGGGCGCGCTGGACCGCATCGTCATCTCGGCTGCTCAAGAGCTCGGACCGCTCGGCATCTCGGCCAACGTGCTCAACCCGGGACCGATCGACACAGGCTGGATGGACGACGCCCTACGCGACGACCTGACCGCAGCCCATCCACTCGGCCGCTTAGGCACTCCCTCGGACATCGCGGAGGTCGTCGCCTACCTGCTGTCGCCGGCGGGCCGTTGGATCTCCGGACAGCTGTTGCACGCAGACGGCGGCTTCTCCGCGCGCCCCTGACCGACCGGCGGGCGACGAGCCGCTCGGGGTGGTCGCCTCGAGGTGGGCTACGGGTCGCTGCCCGCCTTCACGCGGGCCTTCGCCCGGGCGCGCGGCACCTCCCCCAGGCGCTTCCGGACGGAGGTCCGCGCGGCCGCCTGAGACAAAACCTGCAATCTCGACTGGCTTTGTGGTATTTGTCTGCGGGATGTCGACCCTGGAGATCTCGCATGCGCCCCTCGCTCCGTTCCCCCACCCCGCGCGGCCGCTGCTCGACGTCGCCGCGCTCGTCACGCCGCGGCTCCTCCAGGCCGCCGGCGGGCCCCGTCGCCTCGCGGAGGCCCTCGCCGACCGTGGCGTCGGCTCGCTCGTCGTCCGCGACGCCACGGGCGTCGGCGCCGCGCTGGACTGCCGCGCCTACGCCGCCGACCTCCGGGAAGCCGGGCCGGCGCTGGGCGTCCGCACCGTCCGCGGCCCGGCCGACGACGCCGACGCGGTGGCCGCGGACGTGGTCGTCCTCGACGACGCCCGCCCGGCGTCGCTGATCGAGGCGCGGGAGCGCCTCTCCTCAGCCGCCCGCGCCGCCGGACGGCGCCGCCCCGTGCGGGCCTGGGCGACCGTCTCCGCCGCCGACGCGGACGCGGTGGCGCTCCCTGCGCTGCGCACGGCGCTCGTCGCGGGCGCCGCGCAGGCCGCGGGCGGCGGCGCGCTGCTCGTGCTGGAGAGCATCGCCGACCTCGACGGGCTCGACGTGGACGTGCTCGCCGGCCGCCGGTGAGCCCTCCGGCCGCTCCCGGCCGGCTGACGGGCGCCGACGGCCTGCGCGGCCTGGCCGCCGTCGGCGTCGTGGTGCTCCACGTGTGGATGGCCACGGGCGCCAACGCCCCGGACCCGCCGGGGTGGTTCGACGAGGCCGTCGGCGAGCTGCGCCTCGGGCTCATGTTCTTCTTCGTCCTGTCGGCCCACCTGCTGGCCGGCCCGTTCATCCGCGCGGGCCTGGAGGGCCGGCCGCGGCCGTCGCTGCGCCGCTACGCGCGCAACCGCGCGCTGCGCATCTGGCCGGGCTACCTCGTCGCGCTGCTCGGCGCGTTCTGGATCCTGCGCGGCACGGGCCACGGCCGCGAGGGCGGCTGGGACGTCGTGGCGGCCGCGGCGGTCTTCGTGCAGGACCAGCTCCCGTGGGCGGCGGGCCGGATCGATCCGCCCATGTGGTCGCTCGGGGTGGAGGTCTGCTTCTACCTCGCGCTGGTCGGGCTCGGCCCGCTGCTGGTCGCGGTCGGCCGCCGCCACGGGCGCCGCGGGCTCGTCGCCGTGGCCACCGCGCTCGTGCTCGTCGGGCTGGGCTGGACGCTCGCCGGGGTCACCCGCGCCTGGCCGGCGACCACCATGACCTCGCTGCCGACCTTCCTCCCCGCCTTCGCGTGCGGGATCGCCTCGGCCGCGCTCACGCAGGGCCGCGCGCCGGGCCGGACCGCCTCGCGCAGGCTCCTCGCGGGCGGGATCGCGCTCGTCCTGCTCGACGCGGCGTGGCACGTGCCCGGCACCGGGACCCTCGGCCACGTCGTGCTCGACCTCCCCGCCGCCGCGGGCTTCGCGCTCGTGCTCGGCGGCCTGATCGGACGGCCGCCCGGCCTGCTCGACGCCCGGCCGATGCACGCCCTCGGCACGATCTCCTTCGGCCTGTACCTCTGGCACCTGCCCGTCCTCTACTGGCTGGAGGTCCACCACCGCGCCCCGCGCGGCTTCGTGGCCGCGCTCACGCTCGTGCTCGTGGTCGCCGGCGCGCTGGCCACCGCGAGCTGGCACCTCGTCGAGCGCCCGGCGCTGCGCCTCGGCGCCCGCCGGCGCACCGCCCGCGCCACCGTCCCCACCCGCGATCCCGCCTTCGCCTGAGGAGCTCCCGTGTCCGACCTCCCCATCCTCCTGCTCCCCGGCCCGCCCGTCGTCGCCGGCGACGGCCTGGCCGCCGCGCTGCGCGCGCACGGAGAGGCTGTGCTGCACGCCCCGGACCGCGACGGGCGCTCCTCCCTGCGGGGCCTCGTGGACGACGCCCTCGAGGCCCTCGACGCCGCGGGAGCCGGGCAGGCGCACCTCGTCGCCGCCTCCACCGACGGCGCCGTCGCCCTGGCGCTGGCCGCCGACCACCCGGAGCGCATCGCCTCGCTCGTGCTCGCCGGCGCGTGGGCCGCGCCCGACCGCGCGCTGCGCGCGACCCTGGCGACGTGGACCTGGGCCGCCGACCACGCCACCGCCCTGGAGGACCTCGTCGCCGCCATCGGGTCGTCGGCGCACGGCCGCTCGGCGTTCCTCTCGGGCGTCGCCGACGACCGCATCGCGGCCGCGTCGCGGAGCGCGGCCACCGACGCGCCCGCGGCGCTGCGCCGGGCACGCCGCCTGCTCGTCCACGCCGTGCGCGCCGCGACGGGTCCAGAGGCCGCGGCCGTCCGCCTGGACGCCGTCGTCGCCCCGACGCTCGTGCTGACCGGCGAGGAGGACGTCGTCGCCCACCCCGCCGCCGCGCGGGCCCTGGCCGCCCGGCTCGCCGACGCCCGCCTGGAGGTGCTCCCCGCCACGGGCCATGCCCTGCTCGAGCAGGATCCCGCGTCGGTCGCCGCCCGGATCGCGCGCTTCCACGACGCCGTGGCCGCGCTCGGCGACCACCGGGCGGGCGCGACGGCCTGAGAAGCGGTAGACACCCCGTCATGGCCCCGGACCGCTCCTCCGACGACGACCAGGCGCACGACGACGTGGACGCGCTGCGCGCCGAGCACGCCGAGGCGGCGCGGGCGAAGGTGCAGGCCCGCCGCGAGGACGCCGAGGGCGTCGCCGGCTTCATCGCCGAGCGGGCCGGCGACTGGGACCTCGACGCCCGCAAGCCCGAGTTCATGGACATCCAGAAGTACTGGTTCAACCCGCTCATGGACTGGTGGTTCCGCATGGAGATCGAGGGCTGGGAGCTGCTGCCCCCGCCCCCCGCGCTCATCATCGGCGTCCACGCGGGGGCGCCGTTCGTGTGGGACGCGTGGACGGTCGGCTTCCAGTGGTGGCGCCACTTCGGCGAGGAGCGCGTGCTCCACGGCACCGCGCACGACGCGCTCATGGCCCTGCCCGGCTTCGGCGGCTACTTCCGGGCGATGGGCGTGCTGCCCGCCGCCGCCGACTCGATCGCCGGCGCGCTCGCCGCGGGTCGCGACGTGGCGCTGTGGCCGGGCGGCGAGGTCGACTCGCTGCGCCCCTGGACCGAGCGCGACAAGGCCACGCTGGCCGGCCGCACCGGGTTCGTGAAGATGGCGATCCGCGCGGGCGTCCCGATCGTGCCCGTCTCCACGGTCGGCGGGCCCGACTCGATGCCCGTGCTCTTCCGCGGCCGGACGCTGGCCAAGGCGCTGCAGCTCGACAAGGTCGCCCGGCTGAAGGTCTTCCCGATGGCGCTGAGCGCGCCGTGGGGGATCGCGCCGGCGGCGCTGCCGGAGATCCCGCTGCCGACGAAGATCCGCACCGCCTTCCAGGAGCCGGTGGAGGTCGTCGCCGACCCGGAGAAGGCCGACGACGACGCCTACGTCGAGGAGAAGTACGAGGAGGTCCGCGCGAGCATCCAGCGCGGGATGGACCGCCTCGCGCGGCGCCGGCGCTTCCCCGTCTTCGGCTGAGGCCTAGGAGACCTCGCGCAGCCCGCCCGTGTGGACGTCGTAGACGAACCCGCGGACCGAGTCCTTCTTCGGGATGAACGGGCTGGCCTGCACGCGGGCGATCGACTGGCGGACGTCCTCGTCGAGGTCGGGGAAGGCCTCGGCGGCCCACTCCGGCTTGATGCCCGTCTCGTCCTGGATCGACTTCTTGAACTCGTCGTCGGTGAAGGTGAGCATCCCGCAGTCGGTGTGGTGCAGGAGGATGATCTCCTCGGTGCCCAGCAGCCGCTGGGAGATGGACAGCGAGCGGATCTCGTCGTCGGTGATGACGCCGCCGGCGTTGCGGATGACGTGGGCGTCGCCCTCCTGCAGGCCGAGCAGGCCGTAGGGGTTCAGGCGCGCGTCCATGCACGCCACCACGGCCACGCCCTTGCCGGGAGGCAGCGGCAGGTCGCCCTTGTCGAAGCCCTCCTCGTAGGCCTTGGCGTTGGCGATCAGGTCGTCGGTGACGCTCATGCCGACCAAAGTACATCAACCTGATCTGATTTACCGGGATAAGCGCCCGGGCGGAGAGCCGCCGGCTATGGACCCGCGAGGTCGCTGCCCGTCATCCGCCTGGCTCACGCTCGTGCTGCGCATGTCGGGCTCCGGCGGCATGAGCTGGGAGGGCGTCCGGCGCTCCACCTGCGTCGTCTGCTCCCTCGACGAGGGCGGCCACATCACCGGCGCGCCCTCGGCGAGGTGCTCGAGTCGATCGACACCGACCTGGCCGTCGGGGCGCTGGAGCTGCGCGGCACGCGCGCCTACGAGCTCGGCCACCTGCCCGTCGAGCAGGACGGCGGCGCCTGGTCTTCACCGCGAGGGCCCGGACGGGATCCGGTGGCGGGCGTCGACGCCCGCTACGACCCGTCGCTGGGCTGCATCGACCTGCTGCTGGTTTCCCACGCGGACGATCCCAAGGTGCCCGCGCCGCTCTTCGCCGCCCGGCTGGAGGGCTGAGACTGCGGGGAACCACGGATGCGCGGGGGCACGCGTGGCCCGGAGGATGGGACCCTGATGCTGACCCAGCCCCGCCCAGCCCTGGCCGAGACGGTCCCCGGCGGCGCCCTGGACCTGGATCGTGCCGACATCGGTCGTCGCTTGGGCGTAG
>CAXUES010000102.1:5919-8750 GCA_964250185.1 uncultured Solirubrobacteraceae bacterium
AACCCGGGCCCTGGGACCCCAACACGGACGCCCGCATCGAGTCGACGTCGGGCCCGCTGCTCGTCGTCCGCGGCGTCATCTTCGTCGACGCGACCATCCTCGACTCCCACGCGTGCGAGCTGCTCGGCCCGGGGGACCTCTTCCCCCTCGACGGCCGCCGCGTCGCCGACGACCCCGTCGGGGAGACGACGATGTCGGTGTTCTCCTCGGCGCGGGTCTTCGTCCTCGACTCGCACCTGGAGTCCGTGGTCCGCCAGCGTCCCGCGCTCGGGGCGCAGCTCATCACCGCCGCGGCCGAGAACAAGCGCCTGCAGGTGCTGCACCGCACGCTGTCGCAGCTGCCGCGCATCGAGGACCGCGTCCTCGGGATGCTCTGGGTCATGGCCCGGCGCTGGGGCACCGTCGGACCCGACGGCACCACGCTCGAGTTCGACGGGATGACCCACGCGCTGCTCGGCCGCCTCATCGGCGGTGCGCGGGCGAGCGTGACGATGGCCGTGCGCTCGCTGGAGGAGGACGGCGTCCTGCGCCGCGACGGCAAGCGCTACGTGCTCGCGCGGGGCTCCTGGCCGAGCTGACGCGCGCTCATCAGCGCGCGGTCCAGCCCAGGTCCATCGGCACCGGGACGCCGGTGAAGGCCGCCCCGCCCGGGCCGAGCAGGAACGCGGCCACGTCGGCGACCTCCTCGGGCTCGATGAGGCGCTTGATCGCGTGCGGGGCGAGCAGGACGTCCTCGAGAACGCGCTCCTCCGGGATGTCGTGCGCGCGGGCCTGGTCGGCGACCTGGCGCTCCACGAGCGCCGTGCGGACGAAGCCCGGGCACAGCGCGGTGGCGCAGATGCCCGCGTCGGCGCCCTCCAGCGCGAGCGTGCGGACCAGGCCGAGCACGCCGTGCTTGGCCGCGACGTAGGCGGCCTTGTAGGGCGAGGCGACGAGCGCGTGGGCCGAGGCGACGGCCACGAAGCGGCCCGCGGGCGCCTCGGCCAGCGCGCCCCAGGCGTGCTTGGCCAGCAGGAACGGGCTCGTCAGCAGCAGCGCGACGATCTCGTCCCAGCGGTCCTCGGGGAACTCCGCGATCGGCGCCACGTGCTGCACGCCCGCGTTGGCCACGACCGCGTCGAGGCGGCCGAAGCGCTCCAGCGCGGCCTGCACCGCGCCGGCGTTGCCCTCGCGCGTGAGCAGGTCGGCGGCGTGGGCGATCCCCGGACCGGACTCGTCGGGGTCGCGGTCCACCGCGAGGACCTCGTGGCCGTCGGCGACCAGGCGCTGGGCGATCGCCCGGCCGATCCCGCTCGCGGCGCCGGTGACGAGGACGGCTCGGGAGTCGCTCATGGTGCCGCCCGGCGTACCCGCGCGAGCGCCCCGGCGACCCGACGGCGGGCCTCGTCGTCGCCCGGCAGGCGCGACCACTCGCTGGCCAGCTCGGCGCCGAAGAGGACCACGAGCGCGGCGGCGTAGGTGAAGAGCAGGAGCGCCATGAGCGCGCCGAGCGACCCGTACAGGGCACCGAAGTCGGTGAGGTGCTCGAAGTAGAGCTCGAGCGCGGCGCGGACGACCGCCAGCCCGAGCGCGCCGAGCACCGCCCCGCCGACCACGTCGCGCAGCCGCGGGCGGTGGGTGGGCAGGACCTTGTAGAGGAACGCGAGGACCGCAGCGGCGAAGACGATCGGCAGCAGCTCGCCGACGACGTCGAGCAGCGCGGCCAGCAGCCAGCCGCCGCCGTCCTCGTCGTCGAGCACCGAGGAGGCCCAGCGGGTCGCGCTCACCGACAGCGAGAGGAGCAGGACCACCGTGCCGCCGGCCACGAGCGCGACGTCGAGCGCCTTGCGCCGCAGCAGCGGCGGGCGGTCCTCGATGTCCCACGCGACGTTGATCGTGTGGCGCAGCGCGCCCATGACCCCGGACGCGGCGACGACGAGCAGGAGGATGGCCACCGGCCCGAGACGGCCGGCGCGGGTCAGCGCGTCGAGCACCGAGGCCTCGAGCTTGACCCGGTCGGCGCCGCTGGAGAGCGGGATCGACTCGAAGACCGTCGAGACGACGCGCCGGCGGACCTCGTCGTCGTCGGCCACGAGGCCGAAGGCGCCCGTGAGGAGCATGGCCAGCGGGACGAAGGAGAGCAGCGCGAAGAACGCGATCTGCGCCGCGTCGCGGTGGATGCGGTCCTCCACCGCCTCGCGGCCGGCCGACCAGAACCAGAGCGCTCCCCGCGCGGCGAACGTGCTCACCGCGGGCCGCATCGGTCGGCGAGCCTAGCCGCGCACGGGCCCTGCCGCCTCGTGCAGCGCCAGGCAGATGGCCGCCGCGGGCGTGAGGTCGCGCTCCCAGAGGCCGGGCAGGTCGGCCAGGGCGACGACCTCGAGATCGTCGTACTCGCCGTCGCCCGCGGCGGCGCCCACCGCGTCGGCGTCGGCCTCGGTGACGAGGCGGAAGCAGGCCTCGGGGCGCAGGCGCAGGAGGTCGGTGCCCACGCCGAGGGGCTCGACCGAGGTGGGCGCGGCGGCCGCGGCCGGCGCCTCCTCGGCGAGCTCGCGGACGATCGTGTCGCCGATGGCGTCGGCGGGAGCGGGCTCCACGGGCTCGGCCGTGCCGGAGGGCACGAGGTGCCAGCGCCCGGGATCGAGCGGGAGGCCCGCGGCGCGGCGGCCGACGACCGCGCCGAGGCCTCCCGCGCGCGTGCGCGCGAGCAGCAGCCCGGTCACGCCGAGCGCGGCGGCGCGGCCGGTTCCCCGGCGCAGGGGGTCGCCGCCCGCGACGGCGTCGGCGCGGTCGCGCAGCGGCCAGGGCCCGGCGGGCGCTCCCTCGGCCTCGGCGCGCAGCGCGTCGCAGGT
>CAXUES010000102.1:8760-9073 GCA_964250185.1 uncultured Solirubrobacteraceae bacterium
CAGGACGCCTGGCGCCCTGGGGACGTAGCCCTCCGTGCGGTTGAGCGAGACGGTCGGCTCGCCCGGGATTACCACGATGGCGCGGGTGCCGTCGTCGAGGACAGCGGGCTCGGCGTGGCCGAACACCGTGCTGTAGAACCGTGTCGCGCGGGCGAGCTCGAGCGCCTCCGCGCGCAGCGCGTCGCAGGTGGCGAGCATCGCGAAGTAGCCCGCCCGCGCCAGCGAGGTGCCCGCGGCGCCGACGACGTCCTGCACGAGCGCCGCGCCGTCGTAGGCGCCGGGGCTCCCGGCCAGCGCGGCGCGCAGGTGCGGC
>CAXUES010000103.1:0-2477 GCA_964250185.1 uncultured Solirubrobacteraceae bacterium
CAGGCGGCCTTCGCGCGCGCCGGGGCCACGGCCTGGGCGGCGCGCGCCGCGGCCGAGCTCGCCGCGACGACCGGCCCGCGCGCCGACGGCCCCGCCCTCACCGCCCGCGAGGCCGAGGTGTGCCGCCTGGTCGCCGGGGGCTCCTCCACGCGCGAGGTCGCCGGGGCGCTGTACCTCTCCCCGCGCACCGTGGAGCACCACCTGCGGGGGATCTACCGCAAGCTCGGCGTGCGGACCCGCAGCCAGCTGGCCGCGCGGGTCGCCCGCGCCGCCGAGCCGAGCTGACTGCGAACCTCCCGGACCGATGGCCGAGCCCCTGCACGACGCCGCCCGGGCGTGGATCGCCGACGACCCCGATCCCGCCGGCCGCCAGGAGCTGCGGGCGCTGCTCGACGCGGGCGACGACGCGGCGCTGCGCTCCCGCTTCGCCGGCCCGCTGCGCTTCGGCACCGCCGGCCTGCGCGGCGAGCTGCGCGCCGGGCCGAACGGCATGAACCGCGCGGTGGTGCGCCGCGCGGCGGCCGGCCTGGCGCGCTGGCTCGGTCCGGGCCGCGTCCTGGTCGTCGGCCACGACGCCCGCCACGGCTCGGCCGCCTTCGCCCGCGACGTCGCCGCGGTCGCGCAGGCCGCCGGGCTGGACGCGCGCCTGCTGCCGCGCGCGCTGCCCACGCCCGTCCTCGCCTTCGCCGTGCGCGACGAGCGGGCCGACGCCGGGGTGATGGTCACCGCGAGCCACAACCCGCCGCAGGACAACGGCCTGAAGGTCTACCTCGCCGACGGCGCGCAGATCGTGCCGCCGGCCGACGCCGAGATCGAGCAGGCGATCGCGGCCGCCCCGGCCGCCCGGACGATCGCGCTCGCCGAGCCCACGGCCCTCGTCGACGACGTCCTGGAGCGCTACCTCCAGGCGACCGTCGCGCTGCTGCCCGGCGTCGCGCGCGCGGTGCGCCTCGCCTACACGCCGCTGCACGGCGTCGGCGCGCCCGTGCTCACCGAGGCGCTGCGGCGCGGGGGGTTCCCGGACGCCCACGTCGAGCCCAGCCAGGCCGAGCCCGACCCCGACTTCCCGACCGTGGCGTTCCCCAACCCGGAGGAGGACGGCGCGATGGACCGCGTCGTCGCGCTGGGCGCCCGGGTCGGCGCCGACCTCGTCCTGGCCAACGACCCCGACGCCGACCGCCTCGCCGCCGCCGTCTCCGACCGCGTGCTGACCGGCGACGAGCTCGGCGCGCTGCTGGCCGACCACGTGCTCGCCCACCGCCCGGGTCCCGTGGCCACGACGATCGTCTCCTCTGGGCTGCTCGACCGGATCGCCGCCGCCCACGGCGTGCCCTGCCACCGCACGCTGACGGGCTTCAAGTGGCTCATGCGCGCCGACCCCGAGCTCGTGTACGCTTACGAGGACGCGCTGGGCTACGTGGTCGGTCCGCGCGTCGTGCGCGACAAGGACGGCATCTCGGCCGCGCTGCTGCTCGCGGAGCTCGCCGCGGGCCTGAAGGGCCGCAGCGCGACGCTGCTGGACCGCCTCGACGAGCTCGCCGCCGAGCACGGGCTGCACGCGACGCGCGGGCTCGCCGTGCGCGTGACCGACCTGGACCAGATCGCCGCGATGATGGCCCGGCTGCGCTCCGCCCCGCCGACCACGCTGGCCGGCCGGCCCGTCACCCGCACCGCCGACCTCCTGCGCGATCCGGGCGACCTCCCCGCATCGGACGTCGTGGTCCTGGAGGCCGCGGGCGCGCGCGTCGTCGTGCGCCCGAGCGGCACCGAGCCGAAGCTCAAGGCCTACCTCGAGGCGGTCGTGGACGTCGCCGCGGCGGGCGGGATCGAGCCGGCCCGGGCGGAGGCGCAGCGCACCCTCGACCTGCTCGAGGCCACGGTCCGCGAGGCGCTGGGCGCGGGCTAGAGCCGCGCGTCGGTGGCGGCGTCGTGCTCGCCGCCGAACCACTGCTCGAGGACCGCGCCGAAGCGCTCCTCCTCAGGCGCCGCGCGGGCGAAGAGCGTCATCGACGAGCGCAGCTTGATCGCGTCGATCCCGCCGAGCACCGACGCCGCCGTGGCGCCGCGCAGGCCGAGGAGCACGTCGGTGGCCGCGCGCAGGCGCGGGCCGAGCACCGGGTGGGCCAGGTAGGCGCGCGCCTCCTCCACCGAGGCGATCGCGTAGCGCTGGGCCATCGCGCTGGAGCCCAGCCCCGCCACCTGGGGGAAGATGAACCACATCCAGTGCGTCGACTTGCGCCCCGCGCGCAGCTCCGCGAGGGCCCGGTCGTAGGTCCCGCCCTGGTCCTGGGCCTGGGTGAAGCGCTCGAGTTCCGGCATGAGCGGAGAGGGCGGGATTCGAACCCGCGATGGGGGATGAACCCCATACCCACTTAGCAGGCGGGCGCCTTCAGCCTCTCGGCCACCTCTCCGGAGCGGCGGAGTCTAGATGGTCGCGCCGCGGGCGCACCCGCCGCGCTCAAGCGGCGGGGCGCAGG
>CAXUES010000103.1:2487-8274 GCA_964250185.1 uncultured Solirubrobacteraceae bacterium
CGTCGCCGGGGGCCACGCTGTCGGACTCCCGCACGCTGACCCGCCCGGGGATCTGCTGTCGTCGGCGCAGCGCTCAAGCGGCGGGGCGCAGGTGCCGAAACAGCCCCTGCCCCCTCAGACGAGCGTCCAGCTGCACCCCATGTCGTCAAGGTCCCCCACCTCCACGCCGAGCGGCTTCGCCCGCGACGCCCTGCGCGCCGCCGCGGCGCTGCACCACCGCGCCACCGACCCCCGCGGCGACGCCGCGCTGGAGTGGGAGCTCGTGCAGGCCACGCGCTGCCTGCTCGGCGGGCGGATCGTCGCGCTGCTCGCCCCGGACCGCGACGGCCTGCGCGTGCACCCGGTGAGCACCGACCCCTTCCTGGCGATCGCGGCGGAGCAGCCCGTCGCGCTGCTCGCCGAGCTCGAGCCGGGCGGCGCCGTCCACGCCGGCCACCCCGTCGCGCTCGCCCCGGACGGCGTCGCGGCGATCTCCGGGCTGCTCGAGCTCCTCTCGCCCGCCCGCGAGGTCATCCTGCTCCCGCTGGGCTCGGAGGAGCGCGGCGTGCTCGCGCTCGTCGACCCGCCCGAGGACCTCGACGTGGAGGGCGCCGCCGCGTTCGCCGTGGCCGGCGGCGCCTCCCTGGCCGGCCGGGCCATCGCCCGCGAGCAGCAGGCCCGCTCGGCCGAGCAGCGCGCGCTGGCCCGGGCCTCGCGCGTGCTGCACGCGTCCCTGGACCTCCAGGAGGTGCTGCAGGCCATCAGCGAGGAGGCCTGCGGGATCCTCGACGCCGACCACAGCGCCGCCTACCTCGGCGGCCCGCGCGAGGGCCTGGTCGTCGAGGCCTGCGTCAACCTCCCGGCCAGCGCGGTCGGCTACCGCCTGGCGGCGGGCGAGGGCCTCTCGGGCCGCGTCCTGCAGACGGGCCGGGCCATGCTCACCAACCACTACGAGGAGCTGCGCCAGCCCGGGCGCTCCCCCTTCGAGGGCACCCGCAGCTCCGTCGCGGTGCCGATCCGCTGGGACGGGGAGATCCGCGGCGTGCTGTCCATCGGGCGCACCCGCCGCCGCATCGTCACCGACGCCGACCTCGCCCTGCTGGAGTCCTTCGCCGAGCTCGCCGCCGCGGCCTGCCGCAACGCATCCAACGCCACGGGCCTGGCCATGGCCGCGCGGACCGACGGGCTCACCGGCCTGCTCAACCACGCCGCCTTCCAGGAGGGCCTGGCCCGCGAGGCCGACCGCACGGCCGCCCGCCCGCAGCGCCGCCTGGCCTGCGTCCTGTTCGACCTCGACGAGTTCAAGCGCGTCAACGAGGAGGGCGGCCACCTCGCGGGCGACGCCTTCCTGCGCGACGTCGGCGCGGCCCTGCGCCTCGTGTTCGGCGGCTCGCACCTCATCGCCCGCTACGGCGGCGACGAGTTCGCCGTCCTGCTGCCCGGCACCGACGAGGGCGAGGCCGCCGCGCTCGCCGCGGAGGGCGTCGCGCGGATCCGCCAGGTCTCCGTCCGCCACGGGCTGCCCGACAGCTCCGGCGCGACCGCGGGCGTGGCGACGCTCCTGCGCGACGACAGCGCCACGAGCCTCCTCGACGCCGCCGACCGCGCGCTGCTGGAGGGCAAGCAGGCGCTCGGCCGCGGCTGCGTCGTGCGCGCGTCCTCGCTGGACAGCCGGCCCGAGGCGACCGAGGAGCTCCCCCCGTCGCAGCGCTCCGCGACGCTCGCCGGGCTTGGGCTCTCCGAGCGCGACCGCCTGCAGAAGCGCACGCGCCAGCTCGCCATGGCCTCGGCCCTGGGCAGCCGCCTCGCCGCGCTCACCGACCCGAGGGAGATCTGCGAGGCGGCCGTGGACGAGCTGCACCGGGCCTTCGGCTACTACCTCTGCTCCGCCGTCGCGCTCGACGAGGCCGCCGGCGAGGTCCACGCGACCGCGGTCCGCGGCGGCGCCTTCGAGCGCCTGGGCCACTCCCGCTGGCGCCAGCCGCGCGACATCGGGCTCATCGGGCGCTGCCTGCGCACGGGCCAGGTCGTGCTGGCACCCGACGTCCGCCGGGAGGAGGACTTCGTCGTGACGGAGGAGACCAGCAGCACCCGCGCGGAGTGCGTCGCCCCGGTCTGGGTCGGCGACCACCTGTGGGGCGTCCTGAACTGCGAGGAGATCCACGCCGACGCCTTCGACCCCGACGACGCGCGCCTGCTGCAGACCGTCGCCGACCAGATGGGCTCCGCGCTGCGCTCGGCCGAGCTCTACGCCCAGCTCGACGAGGCCTACCTCGGCACCGCCGAGGCGCTGGCCACGGCCCTGGAGGCCAAGGACGCCTACACCGCCGAGCACGCCCGCTCGATCGTGGAGCGCGCCGAGGCCGTGGGCCGCCGGCTCGGGCTGGAGGGCGCGGCGCTGCGCGACCTGCGCTACGGCGCCGCCTTCCACGACATCGGCAAGATCGCGGTGCCCGAGGCGATCCTGGACAAGCAGGGCCCGCTGACCGCGGAGGAGCGCGTCGTCGTGGAGCGCCACACCGTCGTGGGCGAGCAGATCCTGCGCCCCGTGAGCTTCCTGCGCGACGTGCTGCCGATCGTCCGCCACGAGCACGAACGCTTCGACGGCCGCGGCTACCCCGACGGCCTGGCCGGCAGCTCGATCCCCATCGGCGCGCGGATCGTGCTCGTCTGCGACGCCTTCCACGCCATGACCTCCGACCGGCCCTACCGCTCGGCGCTCGACGAGCCCACCGCGGCGCAGGAGCTGCGCGACGGCGCGGGCACGCAGTTCGACCCGGACGTCGTGCGCGCGTTCCTCGTGGTGGCAGGCCTGGCCGGGCCCGCTCCGGCGCTCGCCCGCGTCGGCTGACCCGACGAGCGGAGCGGGAGGGATTCGAACCCCCGGGCCCCGTGAGGGGCCGGCTGCTTTCAAGGCAGCTGCGTTCAGCCGGACTCCGCCACCGCTCCGTGGGGGCGCAGGGTAGATCAGCCCGGCGCGCGCGGCGCGCGCGGCCCTCGCGGGCCGACCTCCTATCTTCGACCGCCGCATGCGCCGGGCGCCCACCCTCCTCGGGCTCGCCCTCGCCGCCGCCCTCGCCTCCCTCGCGCTCGAGGCCCTCGCCGTCCCGAGCCCCGAGCTCTTCGCGGGCCTGCTCGTCGGCCTGGTCGCCGCGCTGCGCGCCCCGCGCCGCATCGAGCTGCCGCCCGGGGTGAACACCGCGGGGCAGGCCGTCGTCGGCGTGGCCCTGGGCACCTACGTCACCTCGTCGACGCTGTCGACCGTCGTCGCCCAGGGCGTGCCCGTCGTCGCGGTGAGCGTCGCGACGCTCGCGCTCACCGTCGTGGCCGGCCTCGTGCTGGGCCGCCTCGCCGCCGTCGACAAGCCCACCGCGACCTTCGGCATGGTCGCGGGCGGCGCGTCGGGCATCGTGGCCATCGCCGAGGAGCTCGGCGCCGACCCGCGCCTGGTCGCGGTCATGCAGTACCTGCGCGTCCTGCTCGTCGTCGTGCTCACGCCGATCGTCGCCGGGTCGCTCTTCTCCCCGGGGACGGGCGACGGCACCGCCGGCGCCGCCACCGCGGCGGCCGCCCCGGCGCCGGGGGTCCTGGCCTCCCTGGTGTTCTGCGCCCTGTGCGTCGTGGTCGGCAGGACCGTCGCGCTGCGCGCGCGCCTGCCCGCGGGCTCCCTGCTCGGCCCGATGCTCCTGGCCGCCGCGCTGGCCGTCGCCGGCTGGTCCTGGGCGGGCGCGCTGCCCGCCGCGTTCCAGGGCGTGGCCTTCGCGATCATCGGCCTGCAGGTCGGCCTGAGCTTCACCCGCGACTCGCTGCGCCACGCCCGGGCGCTGCTGCTCCCGACGCTCGCGGCGATCGTCGCGCTGCTGGTCGCCTGCGCGCTGCTCGGCCTGCTGCTCGCCCGCTGGGCGGGCGTCTCGCCGCTGGACGGCTACCTGGCCACGACGCCGGGCGGCCTCTACGCCGTGCTGGCCACCGCGGTCGAGGAGGGCGCCAACACGACCTTCGTACTGGCCGTGCAGGTGCTGCGCCTCTTCGTGATGCTGCTCGCCGCGCCGCTGCTGGCGCGCTGGCTGCTGCGTCAGACCGCGGCGCCGAGCACGGCCGGCACGCCGTAGTCGCGCAGCACGGCGGGCATGGCGATGGAGCCGTCCTCGCGCTGGCCGTTCTCCAACAGCGCGACGATCGTGCGCCCGACCGCCACGGCGGTGCCGTTGAGCGTGTGCACGTGCCGCGGCCGGCCGCCCTCGGGCCGGTAGCGCACGTCGAGGCGGCGGGCCTGGAAGTCGGTGGTGTTCGACGTCGAGGTGAGCTCGCGGTACTGGCCCTGGCCGGGCAGCCAGGCCTCGCAGTCGTACTTCTTGGCCGCCGAGGCGCCCAGGTCGTCCACCGCGATGTTCACCACCCGGTAGGGCAGCTCGAGCGCCTGGAGGATCTCCTCCTCGAGGCCGAGGAGCCGGTCGTGCCAGGCCTGGGAGTCCTCCGGCGCGACGAACGCGAACATCTCGACCTTGTCGAACTGGTGCACGCGGAAGATGCCGCGCGTGTCGCGCCCGGCGGTCCCCGCCTCGCGCCGGAAGCAGGGCGAGAAGCCCGCGTAGAGGCGGGGCAGGCTGTCGGCGGCGAGGATCTCCCCGGCGTGCATGGAGGCCAGCGCGACCTCGCTCGTGCCCGCGAGGTACAGGTCGTCCGCGGGCAGGTGGTAGATCTGCTGCTCGGTGTCGGGCAGGAAGCCCGTCCCCCGCAGGGCCTCCTCGCGGACGAGCACCGGCGGGATCACGGGCTCGAAGCCGTGGCCGCGCAGGAGCTCGAGCACCCAGCGCACCAGGCCGAGCTCGAGCATCACGAGGTCGCCCCGCAGGTAGGCGAAGCGCGAGCCCGACAGGCGCGCCCCGCGCTCCATGTCGACGCGCTCCCCGGCGAGCTCGAGGTGGTCGCGGCCGGTCTTGGTCGCCTCCCCCACGTGGCGGACGACCTCGTCGGCCGGCGCCGCGGTCGGGTCGGGGAGGTTCGGGAGCAGCAGCAGGGCGGTCTCGAGCTCGTCGGCGACCGTCGTGAGCTCCTCGCCGAGCGCCTTCGCCTGCGCGGAGACCGCCTTCATGGCGGCGATCGCCTCGTCGGCGCCCTCGCCGCCCTTGCGCGCGCGGGCGATCTCCCCGGAGGCGGCGTTCTGCTCGGCCTTGAGGCCCTCGACCCGCGGGATGAGCTCGCGGCGGCGGGCGTCCAGGGCGAGGACGGCGTCCAGGCCGTCGGCGTCACCTCGCCGGGCCAGCGCCGCGCGGGCGGACTCGGGGTCGTCGCGGAGGGCCTTCAGGTCGAGCATCGGGCGCCGAGGCTAGTGCCCCGGACCCGCCGGACGGTGGTTCAGCGGCCGCCGGCCGCGGAGTCCTGCTGGGGCTGCAGCGTGCCCTGGTTGGCGCCGCCGGTCGTGTTGGCGGCCTCCAGGCCGGAGTACTTGGCGAGGAACTCGGCCACGTCGTCGGCCTCCTTGCCCACCACGATGTTCTCGGGCATGATCGCGCCGGAGTAGCCGCCGTTGCGGATCGCGTAGAGCACGTTCTCGACCTGCTCCTTGCGCACGTTGAAGTTCGGGCCGTCGACGCGCTCGCGGTCGCGGACCTTGGTGGCGGAGCCCTCCGCGCCGACGACCTCCAGGGAGTGGCAGCCCTGGCAGCCCTTCTCGGCGAACACGCGCGCGCCGTTCTGGATGTCCGGGTTGGAATCGGCGAGCTGGGAGGCCTGCCGCTCGGTGCCGCACGCGCCGAGGGCCACGGAGGACGAGACGAGGGCGAGCAGCACGGCGGGTCGGGCGAG
>CAXUES010000103.1:8284-8924 GCA_964250185.1 uncultured Solirubrobacteraceae bacterium
CGGACTCTACCGAGGAGCGATAGTGCGGGGCCTCATGGCCTCGACCCTGCGCGCCACGCTCGCGCTCCTCGGCGCGGCGGCGCTGCTGACGGGCTGCGGCGAGCCGGCTCCCGTCACCGATCGCGACGGCGTCCTGCGCATCACCATGGACGAGTACACGCTGCGCCCGCAGGACCTGAAGGTCCGGGCCGGGCGCATCAAGATCGTGGCCACCAACCGGGGCCGCCTGGCCCACGACGTGGTGATCGAGACGCTCGTGCAGGACGAGGGCGAGCAGGCCGAGGTGCTCGGCCGCACCGCCGTCGCCCGCGCGGGCCAGCGCGTGCGCGAGCGCGACACGATCCGCCTCGCCCCGGGCCGGTACCGCATCCTGTGCGACATCGCCAACCACGACAACCTCGGCCAACACGGCATCCTGGAGGTCACCCGATGACCGTCGCCCCCACCGACTTCCGCGCCGCCATGGGCCGCTTCGCCACCGGCGTGGCCGTGGTCACCTGCGCCACCGAGGACGGCCCCGCCGGCCTGACCACCAACGCCCTCTCGGCGCTCTCGCTCGACCCGCTGCTGCTGCTGGTCTGCTTCGACGAGTCCTCGCGCACCCTGCCCGCGGTGCGCGCCGCCGGGCGCTTCGCGGTCA
>CAXUES010000104.1:0-1794 GCA_964250185.1 uncultured Solirubrobacteraceae bacterium
TGCCCCCTGTCGACCACGCAGGTCGACGACGTGCCGGCCCCCGCGACGCCCACTCCGGCCACCGCGTCGCGGTCGCGCGCCGTGGCGGCGCTGCGACAGGTCCCGGCCACGCCGGGGACCCCCAACCCGTACTGCGACTACCGCGCGAAGTACACCCCGGCGGAGAAGGCCGCGGCCCTCAAGTGGCAGGACTACTACGGCCTGGCGGCGGCGTCCTACAGCCGCTACGCCGCGCGCTGGGGCATCGTCGCGGGCGTCGCGGTCACCAACCCCGACCCGACCCTCACCAAGATCGGGGCCGCCGCGGCGGGGACGATGATCTACTTCAACAGCTCGGCGTCGGCCGACGCGTCCGAGCGGGCGGTGCAGATGGGCATCGTCAACCGCGACCCCGCCGACCCGGCATGGCGCACGGTCGCCTCGCCTGCGCGGACCCGGCTCACCCGCATCCCGGCCGCACCGCGGGGGTTGGCCTCCGGATCGCGTCGCGCCCTGGTCGCCGTGCAGCGGGCCGCGGCCCGTCAGGCGGCGAACTCCATCTGCATCGGGACGGCCATCAACCGCGCCTCGACCGCGCTCCAGGCCGGTGACGTCCGCATCGCCGGCCTGCAGGACGCCGCGGGGGCACGGTGCGCCCGCTCCAACGCCGCGCTGGCGGCGGCGCTCCCCGCGCAGCTGCGCACGCTGGAGCCGGCCCTCGTCGCGATCGCCCGCCGCGTGTCGACGAGCTCCGCCTACCGCGCAGCCGTGCGTCGCGGTGCCTCGAAGGCCGCCCGCCGACGCACCGCCGCCCGAGCCGTCGCGCGCCTCGGGCGGGTCCTGGCACTGCCCAAGGCGGACCTGGCGCGACTGCGCACGACGCTCGCCGCGGCGCCGACCGGGGCGGTCTCGGCCACCTCGACCCGCGCGCAGCTGCGCGCGACCGCGTCGTCCGCGCGGTCGTGGGCCTCGCTGGAGCGCCAGACCGAGCAGGTGCTCGCCGCCGCGGCGGGCACCGCGCGTGCGCACGGCTGACGGACGCGCGGACCCGGACGGGTCTCAGGTCCGGTCGCCCGTCGCCGCGCGCGCACGTCGCGCACGCGGCGTGCGGTCGTAGCGGGCGCGGTGGACCCTCGCGAAGTAGGCGGGGTCGTGCCGGTGCGACGATGAGGGCACTGCGCGCGCTCGTCCACGTCGGGCGGACGACCGCCGCTCAGGCGCCGGGGTCGATCGCCAGCTGGAGCGCCAGGGCGACGCCGAGGACGACGATGACCAGGCGCAGCGGCCGCTGGGGCACGCGGCGGGCGACGCGCGGTCCGAGGCCGCTGCCGATGAGCATGCCGACAGCCGACCAGCGGACCGACGCGGTGAGCACGAGGACCGCGCTCGACGCGAGGACGCCGGCGCCGATGAGGGCCACCGGCTCTCGCCTCCCCGGACACCGAGGGCCTCATGTCGATCGTCACCCCCAGCTCCCCCTTCGCCCCGAGCGCTCCGTCGCTCCCCCGCCGCATCCCCATCTCGGCGTGGGCGGCGCCGCTCATGGTCGTGGGGGACTTCGCGTTCCTGGCGATCGTGCCCATCGCGATCCTGCTGACGGGGGCCGTGCGGGATCCGCGCCTGCGCTCGCTGCGCGGCCGGATCGCCGCCCTGAGCCTGAGCTACGCCGTTCCCCTGGGCCTGTGGCTGACCCGTCCGGACCGCCCCTCGAGCCTCTCCAAGGACATCCAGCCGGAGTTCGTCGCCCTGATCGTCGTCGCGTCAGCCGTCGTGCTGCTCGGGCTCCGTCGGCGCGGTCAGGTGTCCGGCCTGCCT
>CAXUES010000104.1:1804-7459 GCA_964250185.1 uncultured Solirubrobacteraceae bacterium
GACGGGAGCTCGCGGTCGGCGATCGCCGGCAGCGGCGCCGTCCGGCCGCGGCGGATGAGCCCCACGTAGGCCGTGAGGAGGCCGAGCGCGCTGAGGAGCGCGCCGGCGGCGGGGGCCGACGCGTTGCCCAGCCCGGATCCGATCGCGGCGCCGCCCGCGAGCGGACCCAGCGCGTTGCCGGCGTTGAAGGCGGCGTGCATCGCGGCCGAGGTGAGCGTCGGGGCGCCGCTGGCCTCCTCGAGGAGCCGGCCCTGCACGATGGGCACCAGCGTGAAGCCGACCACCCCGACGGCGAAGACGCCGACGACGGCCAGGACGGGGATGTGCGCGCAGGCGGCGAACGACGCGAGCACCACCACGAGGGCCGCGAGCACCTGCACCATCCGGACGGAGCTCTCGTGGCGGCCGCCGATCGTGCGCTGGACCCGCGGCGACAGCAGGTTCCCGACCGTCATGCCGATCCCGAAGACGGCCAGGCCCCAGACCGCCGAGCCCTTGGAGAAGCCCGCGTCCCGGAGGATCGGGGCGAGGTAGCCCAGCGCGGCGAACACCCCGCCGAAGCCGATCGTGGCGATCGCCAGCAGCAGCAGGACGCGCGGGCCGACCAGGAGCTGCGCCTCGCGCCGCAGCGTGACCGCCGCCGGCCGCGGGACGGACGGCATGGTGGCCACGAGCGCGAGCACCGCGAGGACGCCCATCCCGGCCACGACCACGAACGCGACCCGCCAGCCGAGCTGCTGCCCCACGAGCGTCCCCAGCGGGGCGCCGATGCACGTGGAGAGCGTCAGGCCCAGGAGCGTCGCCGCGATGGCCGCCGGCCGCCGCTCCGGCGCGACGAGGTCGGCGGCGATGACGGCGCTCAGGCCGAAGACGGCGCCGTGGGGCAGCGCGGTGACGAAGCGGGCCGCGAAGAGCGTGCCGAAGCTCGGGGCCGCGGCGGCGGCGACGTTGCCGACGACGAAGACGGCCATCAGGGCGAGCATGAGCGTCCGGCGGGGGAGCCGTGTCCCCAGCGCGATGAGCACCGGAGCGCCCACCACAACGCCGACGGCGTAGGCGGAGACCAGGCCGCCCGCCGCAGGGGTGGAGATCGACAGCCCCGCTGCGATCTGCGGGAGCAGGCCGATGCCCAGGAACTCCGCCGTCCCGATGGCGAACGAGCACAGCGCGAAGGCCGCGATGACGAGCGGCAGGCGGCCGTCCGCCGTCGGCTTGGGGGCCGCGGCCTCCTCGTCGCGGAGCATCAGGCGGCCAGCGCCTCCAGCGCCCGGTCCACATCGTCCTTGGTGTTGTGCACGTGGGAAGGCGATGCGCGCGGCGCCCGCGCGGACGCTGACCCGCAGCTCCGCCGCCCGGAGGCGCTCCCCGGCGCCCGGCGCCTCGACGCGGACGATGGCCGATGCGCTCGCGGGGCGGCCGAGGCCGGAGCGCAGGCGGTCGGCGAGGGCGACGTCGTGCTCGTGGATCTGCGCGACCCCGAGGCGCTCGATCGCCGCCAGGGACACCGCCGTGCCGCCGCGTCGAAGCCCGCGGCGCGCGCCGTCCCCGGACCCAGGCCGCCACCGCGTCATGCACGGCCGCGACGGTCGCACGCGGCGGCAGGCCGACCGAGGCGGTGTCCAGGAAGCCGGAGGCGCCGTCGAACTGCACGCGCCACGACGGTGGGGTCACCGCAGCGCCGCGGCCACGGCGCGGTGCTCGCGCAGGGCATCGTGCACGAGGACCTCGAGCGGGGAGGGAGCCGGCTCCTGCGCCCAGCGGTGGAAGGCGCTGTAGAAGGCGAGCACGCCGAGCTCGGCCGCCACGGCCGCGGTGGGATCGGGGACCGAGCGCGCGTGGAGCGCGGCGGCGAGGGCGTCGACGTAGCCCGCGCGCTTCATGGCCGCGCGCTCCTGCAGCTCGCCGTGCCCGTCGATGACGGCCTGCAGGCGCGCGGCGAACGTCTGGCGGTCCTCCGGGAAGCTCGCCGCGAGCGCGTCGAGCGCCGCGCCGACGGCGTCCAGCGGCGTCGCGTCGGGCGGGGCGGCGGCGACGCCCTGGGCGAGCAGCTCGCGGTGGCTCTCCTGGCCGGCGAAGAGCACCTCGCGCTTGTCCGGGAAGTGCCGGAAGAACGTGGTCTTGGTCAGCCCGGCCGCCTCGGCGATCTGCGCGACGCCCGTCTCGTCGTAGCCCTGGCGCTCGAAGAGCTCCAGCGCGGACTCGACGAGGCGCAGGCGGGCGTTGGGCTCCCACCGGGGCACCCCGACAGCCTAGTGATGTGACCGAGTCACGTCACGGATGCTAGGTTGATGTGACTCAGTCACATCACGCCCAGGAGGGCATCGCCATGCGCATCTTCATCACCGGCGCCAGCGGCCACATCGGCTCCGCCGTCGTTCCCGAGCTCGTCCAGGCCGGCCACCAGGTCGTCGCGCTCGCCCGCTCGGACGCGTCCGCGGCCATCGTCGAGTCCCTCGGCGCCGAGGCCGTGCGCGGCGACGTCGGCCACCTCGACCTCGTGGGCCGCCTCGCGCAGGAGACGGACGCCACCGTCCACCTCGCCTTCGACAACCAGGCCGCGCTCGAAGGCGACCTCGCCGGAGCCTCGGCCTCCGACCTGACCGTCGTGCAGGCCCTCGGCGACGCGTTGGCCGGCTCCGGCAAGGCGTTGGTGGCCATCGGCACCGGGCCGACCGGCGACCCCGAGGTGGACGCGATGATCGACCAGAACCCGCGGTCCGCCGTGGCGCGCGCCGTGGCCGCCCTCGCCGGGCGCGACGTCCGCGCGGTGCTGCTGGCCGTCCCGCCCGTCGTGCACAGCACCCGCGACCGGATCGGCTTCATCCCGACGCTCATCGGCATCGCCCGCGCCACGGGCACCTCGGGCTACGTCGGGGAGGGGTCCAACCACTGGCCGGCCGTGCACACGCTCGACCTCGCCCGCCTCTTCCGCCTCGCCGTGGAGCACGCGCCCGCCGGCACGCAGCTCCTCGGCGCCGCGGAGGACGACGTCACCACCCGGCAGATCGCCGAGGCCCTCGGCCGCCACCTCGACCTCCCCGCGGGCCCGGTGCCGGCGGAGCGGCTGGACGAGCACTTCGGCGGCTTCGCGTTCATCATGGGCCTGGACTTCCCGCCCATGAGCAGCCCAGAGACCCGGGCGCTGCTCGGGTGGGAGCCCACCCGCCCGGGCCTCATCGACGACATCGAGGACGGTCACTACTTCGCGACCGACCGCGTCGCGGCAGCCTGACGACGACCTGAACGGGAGCTCCTCGACACGGCGTCCTCTCATGCTCGCCGTGGACGGTGGGAGCATGAGAGGACTCGCGACGGGACGCTGGGCCGTGGGGACCGCCCAGGACATGCTCATCAAGGTGCCGGCGGTCACCGCGGCCTTCTGGGTGACCAAGGCGCTGTCGACCGGCATGGGGGAGGCGGCCTCCGACTTCCTGGCCAACTCGGTGCTCGGGCCGGCGGTCGCGGTGCCGCTGGCCCTCGTCGCGCTCGTGCTCGCCCTCCGCTGGCAGCTGCGCAGCGACCGCTACCGGCCCCACGTCTACTGGACGGCGGTCTCGATGGTCGCCGTGTTCGGGACGATGGCCGCCGACGCCGTCCACCTCGTCGGCGTGCCGTACGTCGCCTCGACGATCTTCTACGGGCTCGTCCTGGCCGGCGTCCTGACGGCCTGGCAGCGCTCGGAGGGGACGCTGTCGATCCACAGCATCACCAGCGCCCGCCGCGAGCGCTTCTACTGGGCCACCGTGCTGGCCACCTTCGCGCTGGGCACGGCCGCCGGCGACATGACCGCCGCCTCGTTCGGGTGGGGCTACCTCGCCTCGGGCGTCCTCTTCGCCGTCCTCATCGCGCTGCCGGCGCTCGCGGCCTGGCGGACGCAGCTCAGCCGCGTCGGGATCTTCTGGACGGCCTACGTCCTCACCCGCCCGCTCGGCGCGTCGTTCGCCGACTGGTTCGGCAAGCCCGTCCGCGACACGGGCCTGGGCTACGGCGACGGGACCGTCACCGCGGTCATGCTGCTGGCCATCGTGGCGATGGTCGCCGGGCTGACCGTGGCCGCGCGGGAGCCGGCCGCGTCCCTCGATGGGCTGGCGACCGCCCGCGACTGAGCGGGGACGGCGCCTCAGCGCGGCGGCCGCGGCGCGACGAGCCCGTGGTCGTAGGCGAAGACCACCACCTGCACGCGGTCGCGGAGCCCGAGCTTGGCCAGGCTCCGCCCCACGTGCGTCTTCACCGTGGCCTCGGACAGGACGAGCGCCGCGGCGATCTCCGCGTTGGAGCTGCCCTGGGCCACGGCGAGCATGACCTCGCGCTCACGGGGCGTGAGCTCCGCGAGGGGGTCTTGGTCCCCGGCCGCCGGGCCCGGCGGCGGAAGGCGGCTCGCGAGCTGGGCGAGCAGCCGGCGGGTCGTGCTGGGCGCCACGACCGCGTCGCCGCTGGCCACCGCGCGGATCGCCGAGAGCAGGTCGGCGGGCTGGGCGTCCTTGAGCAGGAACCCGCTCGCGCCCGCGCGCAGCGCCGCGTGGGCGTACTCGTCGAGGTCGAAGGTGGTCAGGATGATGATGCGCGCGCGGCTGCCGCCCTCCACGAGGGCGCGGGTGGCCTCGACGCCGTCCATCCTCGGCATGCGGACGTCCATGAGCACGACGTCGACGTCGTGCCGGGTGGCCAGGGCGACGGCCTCGGCGCCGTCGGCGGCCTCGCCGACGACCTCGAGGTCGTCCTGGGCGTCGAGGACCATGCGGAAGCCGAGCCGCAGGAGCTCCTGGTCGTCGGCGAGCAGCAGGCGGGTCGTCACGACCGCGCGAGCGCCGGGGCGAGCGGGACGGTCAGCAGCACGCGCCAGCCGCCCGCGGGGAGCGGGCCGGCCGAGACCGCGCCGTCGTAGACCGACGCGCGCTCGCGCATCCCGCGCAGGCCGGCGCCGACGGGACGGCTCGGGACCACCTCGGCCGGCGTCGTGCGCCCGTCGTCGGTGACCTCGGCCTCGAGGCCGTCGGGGCGCTGCTCGATGCGCAGACGGGCGCTCGCGCCGGGACCCGCGTGCTTGAGCGTGTTGGTCAGCGCCTCCTGCACGACGCGGTACACGGCGAGCTGCAGGCCGGCGGGCAGCGGTGCCGGGCGTCCGACCCGCTCGACCTCGACGGGGAGGCCGGCCGCGCGGACCTGCTCGACGAGCGCGGGGAGCTCGGCGAACCCGGGCTGCGGCGCGAGCGAGGCGCGATCGGTCCCCTCCGGCCCCAGCACGCCGAGCAGGCGGCGCATCTCGGCCAGCGCCTGGCGGCCCGTGCGGGAGGTCGTCGCCATGGCGCCCGCGGCGGCGTCGGGGTCGTCGTGGATGGCGTAGGCGGCGCCGTCGGCCAGGGCGATCATCACCGAGACGTTGTGGGCGACGATGTCGTGCATCTCGCGGGCGATGCGGGAACGCTCGGCTGCCGCCGACAGGCGCCCCTGCTGGTCGCGCTCGGCCTCGAGGCGGATGGCCCGCTCCTGCAGCGAGGCGACCAGCGCCCGGCGGCTGCGGGTCGTCGCGCCCATCAGGGCCACAGCGAGCGTGACGCCCGCGGGCCCGAAGGCGTCCTGCAGGCCGGCGGCCCAGATCTGGCCAGACTTCACGAAGGCTTCCAGGTTGCCCTGGCTGAAAGAGACGAATTCCTC
>CAXUES010000104.1:7469-7810 GCA_964250185.1 uncultured Solirubrobacteraceae bacterium
GGGCCCGAAGGCGTCCTGCAGGCCGTCGGCCCAGCGGGCGACGGCCAGCACCGCGCCCACCTCGGCGACCAGGCCCGCGGCGGCGGTCACGCGCGTGGGCTGCGTCGCCGCGACGGTGTAGAGCGCGACGAGCACGGCGAGGTCGCCGAGCGTCTCGACGTCGACGAGCCACTGCGCCAGGGTGACCGCCGCCACGACCACGAAGACGGCGACCGGCCAGCGGCGGCGCACGAGCAGCGGGAGGGCGAGCGTGACGCCGAAGAGGCGGCCGGCGGTCGTGGCCGGGGCGCCGTCGAACGACCCCGCCAGCGAGACCGCGACGAGGCCGGCCACGATGAGCG
>CAXUES010000104.1:7820-8858 GCA_964250185.1 uncultured Solirubrobacteraceae bacterium
ATGAGCGCGTCGACGAGCAGGGCGTGGCGGCCCAGCGCCATCGCGCTGCGGCGCGCGCGGCGCAGCACCTGGGTCGTCGCGCCCGGCATGCGGCGACGGTACCCCTCGCGCTCAGGCGTCGCGGCGGACGAGCCGCACCGCGGCCACGCCGACGATGATCGCGGTGTAGGCGCAGAACACCGCGAAGCCGCCCCAGGTGGACAGGTGGTGGGAGTCCTCGAAGGTGCTCGTGGCCACGGTGAAGCCCGCGTTCAACGGCAGGTAGGGGTTCACGTTGTCGGCCACGCTGGCGGGCAGCAGCGACGTCACGCCCGGGAGCACGAAGAGCAGCCCGACGAAGACGGCGATGCCGCCCGCGGTGCTGCGCACGAGCGCGCCGAGCCCGACGCCGAGCGCCCCGACGACGGTGAGGAACAGCGCCGTGCCGACGACCGCGCGCAGCGCGTGGGGGTCGCCCAGCGTGTGCTGGACGTCGTGGGAGCTGACGATGGCCTGGACGAGGACGAAGCTGACCAGCGTCGAGACGAGCATGAGCACGAACGTCACCCCGGAGAAGACCGCGAGCTTGGCCCACAGCACGGGCAGGCGCCGGGGCACGGCCATGAAGCTCGAGCGGATCATGCCCGTGGAGTACTCGCCGCTGATGACGAGCACGCCGAGGACGCCGATGGCCAGCTGCGCGAGGTGGTAGCCGCCCACGCCGTTGTCGATCGAATCGAAGCGCGCGCGCTCCAGCGGGGCGAGCGTCGTCCAGCGGTTCATCTGGACGGCCGAGATGGCGGCGGCGACGACCACCATGGCCACCACGGCGGCCAGCAGCGACCAGCGGGTGGAGCGCAGCGACCAGAGCTTGGTCCACTCCGAGCGCACGACGTGCCACTGGGTGACGCGCGTGCGGGCGGCCGGGACGGCGGCGACGGAGCTCATGCCGCCAGCTCCAGCTCGCGCTCGGCTACGCGGACTCCGCCGACGTGCGCCGCACGTTCGCGCCCCCGCGGCGGTTGCCGCAGACGGCCACGGCAGTGACGCCGCCGGTGC
>CAXUES010000105.1:0-990 GCA_964250185.1 uncultured Solirubrobacteraceae bacterium
GGCGCCAGCACCTTCGTGGTGGACCCCATGCTCGCCACGGGCGGCTCGGCGGTCGCCGCGCTGCGCCGCCTGCGCGATGCGGGTGCCACCGACCTGACGCTCGTCTGCCTCGTGGCCGCGCCCGAGGGCGTCCGCCACGTCCACGAGCAGGTCCCCGGGCTGCCGCCGATCGTCGTCGCCGCCCTCGACGACCGCCTGGACGAGCGCGGCTACATCCGCCCGGGCCTGGGCGACGCCGGCGACCGGCTCTTCGGCACCGAGCCGTGACCCGCCCGGCCGCGGTCCTCCTGGACCTCGACGGCACGCTCGCCGACTCGCGCCCGGGGATCGTCGCCGCGCTGAACGGCACGCTGCGCGCGCACGGGCTGCCCGAGCGCGACGAGGCCGAGCTCGTGGCCCGGATCGGCCCGCCGATCTCCGAGACCTGGGCCTGGCTGCTGGACCGCGACGAGACCGAGGTCGCGGACGTGGTGCTGGAGTACCGCGACCGCTACGCCACGACGATGCTCGACGGCACCTTCGCCTACCCCGGCGTCGCCGGGCTCCTGGACGCGCTGCGGGCCGAGGGCCGCCCGCTCGTCGTCGCGACCTCCAAGGCGCAGGCCCTCGCCCACGCGCTGCTGCTGCACCTCGAACTGGCCGGCCGGGTCGCCGCGGTGCTCGGCCCGGTGCCGCCCGTGGAGGAGGACAAGGCGGGCACGATCGCCCGGGCCCTCGCCGCGCTGGCGGCCTCGGGTCCGGCCGACGCGCCGACGCCGGTCATGCTCGGCGACCGCCTCCACGACGTCACGGGCGCCGCCGCGCACGGGCTGCGCTGCGTCGGGGCGGGCTGGGGCTACGGCGGCGAGGACGAGCTGTGGGCCGCGGGCGCCGCGGCGATCGCCCGCACCCCCGCGGAGGTCGTCGGCCTGCTCGACGCGCGCTGAAGCAGCGGCGCCGCGATCAGGCCGCGGTGCCCCGCCGGCGGGCGAGGAAGAGCTCGGTCGGCTC
>CAXUES010000105.1:1000-8756 GCA_964250185.1 uncultured Solirubrobacteraceae bacterium
GAAGGCCAGCCCGGCCGGGGCGAGGTCGACGAGCGGCCGTGTGACGACGACCTCCCCGCCGCCCGAGCGCGCGGCCACGCGCGCCGCGAGGTTCACCTCGCGCCCGTAGTAGTCGCCGTCGCGGTAGAGGACCTCGCCCTGGTGCAGGCCGATCCGCGAGCGCGGGTGCTCCGTGGCGCGCTCCTGGAAGGCCACGGCCCAGCGGGCCAGGCCGCCGGGATCGGAGCCCACGACCATGACCTCGTCGCCGATGGTCTTGATGATGCGCGCGTCGTCGGGCAGCGAGGACTCCACGGCGTCGACGAAGCGCTCCACCACGCCGACGGCCTCCTCCTCGCCGCGCTCCTCGGTCAGGCGGGTGTAGCCCGCCAGGTCGGCGAAGGCGATGGCCACCCGCAGGCGCCCGAGGTCGAGGTCGTCCCCGCCGAGCTCGGCCTCCATGTGGCCGATGACGTCCTGCTCGACGAAGTGGTGCAGGAAGCGCTGGTGGACGTGGTCCATGATCGGCGAGGCGAGCGGGATGAGCTCGCGGGTCATCCCCTCCATCTCCTCGGCGATCTCCACCCCGGGGACGCCGTCGCGCATGAGCGGCTCGTGGACGTAGAGGTGGAAGAGGCGCACCTCGGCGTCGGCGATCTGGCGCATGGCCTGCCCGTAGACCCGGCAGAGCTGGAGGAAGGCGATGAGCGGGAAGCCCGCGCCGAGCACCGCGGCGCCGTAGCGCAGGAACTGCAGGTCCTCCGGGCCGATCCGGTCCACGGCGCCCTCGCCGAACCCGAGCGCGCGGAAGAGCCGGCGGACGAGCGCCTCCTCCAGGCCGGACTCGCGGGCCGCGGCGGCGAGGTCGAGCTCCTCGCCCGCGTTGGGGAGCACGTCCTCCACGAAGCCGAAGGCGAGGCGGCCGGAGTCGGAGGCCTCGCGGATCTGCCCGAGCGAGTGCCCGCGCCGGCGCAGGCGCGCGACGATGCGGGCGTGGGCGATGGCGGGCGGCGGCCAGTGGTCGCGCGCCGCGCCGGGGACCAGGCCCGCGTCGACCCAGCGGCGCAGGGTCGCCGGGGTCACCTCGATCGACCGGGCGACCTGCGCCAGGGTCGGCGGGACCGTGCCGTCGTCGCCTGCGGCCAAGCGGGGCTAGCCCTTGGAGGAGCGCTTGGCCGCGGGACCCGAGCCCGCGGCGGCGCGCGCCCGGGTGGCGCGGGTCGCGGTGCTCGCCCGGCGCTGGTCGGCGTCGGACGCCGACCCGGCCGAGGCCGCGGAGGAGGAGCCCGATCCGGCGGCGCCGGCGCGCGGGGCGCGGCCCGTGGCGGCGGCCTTGGCGGCGGAGGTGGCGGAGGTGGCGGGCTTGCGCGCGGCGGCCTGGGCGCGCTTGGCCGCGGCTTGGGTCGTGGCGGCGCGGGCGCGGGGGGCGGCCTTGGGCGCGGGGGCGGCCTGGGCGGCCTCGAGCGCCTCGACCCGGCCGGCGAGCGCGGCGACCTCCTCGCGCAGCGTGCGGAGGTCCTCGCCCGTGGCCGGGCGGTTCTCGTCCAGCGTGTCGCGCAGGCGGCTCACGACGCCGGAGAGCTCGTCGGCGATGTCCGTGGCGCGGTCGCGGGTGACGGCGGCGGCGCCCCCGGCGGTCGCCTGGAACGCCTGGTCGACGGCGGAGCGGACGGCGTCGGTGCGGCTGACGCGGCCCTTCTCCTTGTCCTTCTTCTCCTTCTTGGCCATGCGGGCGAGCCTACCCCGGGGCGGGCGGGCCTAGCCTGCCCGACCCGTGCCGAGCCACCTGCGCCCCACCGCCGCGATCGCCCCCCGCGCGCTGCTGCCGACCGACCCGGGCGTCGCTCTGGCCCTGGCGCAGTCCCTCACGGAGCGCCCCTTGATGGCCAACCACGCCCGCGGGCTGTGGGGCTACACGGGCACGGCGCCCGACGGCGCCCCCCTGACGATCCAGAGCGTCGGGATCGGCGGGCCCTGCGTGGCGCTCGTGCTGGCGGAGCTCGCGGACCTCGGCCTGCGGGAGGCCGTGCTGCTCGGCGAGGCGTCCGCGCTGCCCGGCGGCCCGGACCTCGGCGCGCGCGTGCACGTGGGCCGCGCGCTGGGCCTGGACGGCACGAGCCACGCCCTCGGTGCGGAGGACCTGACCGCCGCCCCAGGCCTCGCCGGCGGGGCGACCGTGGTCAGCGTCGACGTGGCCGGCGACGACGCGCCGACGGGTGGGGCGGCCTGCGCCGATCTGTCCACGGCGGGGCTCCTGGCCGCCGCGCGCCGGGCCGGCGTGCGGGCGGGCGCCCTGCTGGTGGTCTCGCGCGACGCGGCGGGCGCCGAGCTCGCCGACGACGAGCTCGCGGCCGCGATGGCCGAGGCGGGCGCCGCCGGAGCGGCGCTCCTCGGCGCTACTTGACCTCGAGGCGCTCCTGGTCGCGCGAGACGGGCGCGGGGGCGTCGGGGAGCGCCTTGTGGATGCCGCGCAGCTCCTTGTTGATCTTGTCCAGCGCGGTCTCGATCGCCGCGAGGCGCTCCTCCACGGCCGAGGAGCCCGAGAGGCCCGCGAGGCGCTCGTCGAGGCGGTCCACGCCGTCCTCGATGCCCTCGAGGCGCTGGGAGACCGAGCGGACGCGCCGGGTCAGGCGCTCCAGGTCGGCCGCCGACGGGATGTTGAGCGTGGAGAACGCGACCTCCTGGGCCTTGGTGGCCGACTCGCGCGCCTCGAAGGCGCGGGAGATCGCTCCGGAGACCAGCGGGTTGGAGAGCACGTCCTGCGCCAGGCGCCCCAGGGCGTCCTCGCCCTGCTTGGTCAGGCGCTCGCGGATGCCCTCTTGCTCCGGCTGCTCGCTCATGGGTCAAGCGTAGCCCGCGGTCGGCCGATGTCCCCACCAGGATGCAGAGGGTCGCCCCCGCAACTTCGCGCCCGTGCAGCCGGTTCCCCTTTGGCACCCGACGGGGCCGACAGGTAGCTTCCCCGCCGCCGTCCGCATCAGGTCCCACCGTCGTCGCCGCACGCGCGGACGCCCGTCAGCAGGAGAGAGGTCGCAGCACCGCATGAACCGACGCAGCAAGCTCATCACGGGGTTGGCCACGGCCGGCGTGGTCACCGCCGGCTTCGGCGTCTCGGCCCTCCCCGCGGGCGCGGAGATGCGCGTGCTGAGCGTCACGCTGCTCGGCGGCGCCACGATCCAGGTCACCGTCGACGTCCCGCCCGGGACGCCCCTGAGCCAGATCTCGATCCCCGGCGTCGACCTGCCGGTCGTCGCCGTCTCCGACCTGGGCCCGGCCAACCCGCCGGCCACCTCCTCCGCGAGCACCGCGACCCCGCCGCCCACCACGGAGGCTGCCCCGGCCGCCCAGCCCGCCGCGACGCAGGCCACCACGGCCACGGAGACGCAGACCGCCACGCAGTCGGCGCCCGCCGCCACCCAGGACGCGCCCGCCGCCACGCAGGACGCGCCCGCGGCGTCCACGCCCGCCGCCGACGCCCCCGCCGCTGCACCCGCCGCGCCGGGCGCCGCGAGCACCGCCACGACGCCGGCCACGCCCGCCTCGACCGGCATCACGTCCACCTCGGGCACCACCGCCTCCCGCCCGTCGGCCTCGCGCCCCAAGGGCGGCGGCCAGAGCGCGCAGTCGACCTCCGGCACCGCCACGAAGCCGAAGGCCAAGCCCAAGGCCGAGCGCGACGCGGAGGCCTCCGACGCCAAGCGCGCCGAGCTCGCCGAGCGCTCCGGCTCGGTCGACGGCACCGTCGACGGCGGCGTCCCGACTCCCGCCACCCCCGGCTACTCGCTCGCGCTGCCCGGCGCCGCCGCGGTGGGCGTGCCGAACTTCTTCATCGACAAGTTCCGCATCCCGCCGTTCCTGCTGCCGATCTACCAGGCCGCCGGCATCCAGTACGGCGTGCGCTGGGAGGTCCTGGCGGCGATCAACGAGATCGAGACCGACTACGGCCGCAACCTCAACGTCTCCACCGCCGGCGCGGTGGGCTGGATGCAGTTTTTGCCCTCCACCTGGAAGCGCTGGGGCGTCGACGCCAACAACGACGGCAAGAAGGACCCCTACAACCCGGTGGACGCAATCTTCGGCGCCGCCCGCTACCTCAAGGCCGCGGGCGCGACCACGGACGTGCGCAAGGCGGTCTTCGCCTACAACCACGCCGACTGGTACGTCGACTCGGTCCTCCTGCGCGCCCGCCTGATCGGCGGCCTCCCCGCCGACTTCATCGGGTCGCTCACGGGCCTCACGCAGGGGCACTTCCCGGTGCACGCGAAGGCGACCTACGCCGACGACCTCAACGAGCGCGCCGCGACCCGCCGCGTGGCCAAGGGCCACAACGCCGCGATCCCCGTCGACTCCGTCGAGGCGCGCCGCTCCATCGACATCTTCGCCAAGGCCGGCTCGCCGGTGATCGCCGTGCAGGACGGCAAGATCGCCGGCATCGGCACCTCCAAGAGCCTCGGCAACTACGTCAAGCTCCAGGACGTCTACGGCAACACGTACACGTACGGCCACCTCAAGAAGCTCGCCACCGAGATCCCGGTGCCCAAGGACGAGGACGTCTCCCGGTCGACCGTCGCCAAGGAGCTCAAGCTCCCCCACGACCCCAAGCCCGACGCGCCCGCCTCCGCCGGTCGCCAGGTCGCCGCCACCCCCGCCCCCGCCGCGCGCCGGACCACGACCAAGACGCCGGCCGCCAGGCGCGCCGTGCCGAGCACCTCGACGAAGGAGCGCCTGTTCGCCAACCCCACGCGCAGCTCGGCGTGGAAGTCCGGCGGCAAGAGCCAGGCGCTGGCCGACGGCGTCTCCACCAAGGGCGTCACCACCTTCAAGAGCTACTTCACGCAGGTCTACGGCCTCAAGCGCTCCGACGTCGTCCTCAAGCCGTTGCACAAGGGCTCGAAGGTCATCGCCGGCACGATCCTCGGCCGCATCGGCAAGACCGACGACGCCACGGCGCCCCACACCCGCTTCGAGATCCGGCCGGCCGGCCGCGGCGCCCCGCTCATCGACCCGAAGCCGATCCTCGACGGCTGGAAGCTGCTGGAGTCGACCTCGATCTACCGGGCCGAGGGCAAGAACCCCTTCTTCGGCGCCGATGCCAAGGACCCGACGGTCGGCCAGATCCTGCTCATGAGCAAGGAGGCGCTGCAGCACCGCGTCCTCACCGACCCCAGCGTCGACATCTACGCCTGCGGCCGCCGCGACATCGAGGCCGGCCAGATCGACCGCCGCGTCCTCGCGACGCTCGAGTTCCTCTCCGCCTCGGGCCTGCGCCCGACGGTCACCGCCCTGCACTGCGGCCACTCGTACCTGACGACGAGCGGCAACGTCTCCGAGCACTCCTCGGGCGACGCGGTCGACATCGCCAAGATCAACGGCATCCCGATCCTCGGCCACCAGGGCGCCGGCTCGATCACCGACATCACGATCCGCCGCCTGCTCACGCTGCAGGGCACGATGAAGCCCCACCAGATCATCAGCCTGATGACCTACCCGGGCGCGGACAACACGCTCGCGCTGCCCGACCACAACGACCACATCCACGTCGGCTTCCGCCCGCTCGGCGGCAAGGACGGCACGAAGTTCGACTCGGTGCTCAAGCCCGGTCAGTGGATCAAGCTGATCGACCGGCTCAACCACCTCGACAACCCCGTCGTCCCGGTCAAGCCGTCGAAGTACGCGGTCACCGTGCAGCCCCCGGCGCGCGCCTCCACGGCGCACGGCGGGGAGTAGCGCACCCCGGCTCTGCCGCTCTTCGCGTTCACCCAGCTGGAGTTCCCCTTCGGCCTGGGTCCGTCGGACGGCCGCTACGTGCTGCGCCCCCACGCCGGCGAGGAGCCCGATCACGTCCTGGTCCTCGGCACGCTGGGCGCCCCGCAGCGGCGGATGATCGGCGCCAAGCGCCCGCGCAAGGTCGATCCCGAGCCGCCGCCGGAGCCCGTGCGCACCACGCGCGTCACGCTCATCGACGCGAAGGCGCTGGCCGACGAGGCCGCCGCCAAGGCGTGGCTGGCCGAGGTCGACGGCGAGCTCCGCGTGGCCGACGCGATCCCCGTCCTCAACCGCGTGCTGCATCTGCACCGCATCGCGTCCGCCGACCCCGGCCCCCGCGACGTGACCCGCGAGCTGGCCATCGTCGCGCGCATCGGCTACGGCGTGGGCGAGCAGGTGTCGACCGGCCGCTCCACGGCGGCGCTCGAGCTCCCCATGCCCGACGGGGTGCGCCGGAGCCGCCGCACGGCCGCGCTGCGGCCCCAGGAGCGCCTCGCGGCGCTGCTCAGCGGCCGCGACGCCGCCCTGGCGTGCGAGGAGCTCGCGCTGCGCGCCCGCGCCGACCTGGACGGCGGCAGGCCCCGCGAGGCCGCCCTGACGCTCCGGGTGGCCCTGGAGGCCGCGCTGGCCGAGCTCGAGCCGTGGGCGGACCGCGCCGATCTCGCGGAGCGGATCATCACGCTCGCCGAGGACCGCTACGCCGTCGGCGCCGCCGCCAACCGCGCGCTGCAGGGCGGCCTGGACGACGAGGAGATGGCGGCCGTGCGCACGACGCTCGGCCACATCGAGGCCGCGCTGCGCGCCCGCACGGCCGGCGGCATCGACTGACGCAGATAAAGGGGTCAGACCCCTTTCGGTTCAGAGCGCCGCGAGCAGGGCTTCCAGCTCGGCCACGACGTCGCCGCCCAGGCGCACCGTTGCCTCGTCGTCGTACGGCGTCGGGCCCTGCGTGACGATCGCCAGCGCGCCGCCGCCGCGCACGGTGATCTCCGGCAGCCCGGCCACCGGCCAGACCTCCAGCGAGGTGCCGATGCACAGCAGCACGTCGGCCGCGGCGGCCAGCTGCGACGCCCGCTCCATCGCGCCCAACGGCAGCATCTCGCCGAAGAGCACGACATCGGGCTTCAGCGGCTCGCCGCAGTCGCAGGTCGGCAGCGGCATCCGGGCCTTGACCTCGTCGATCGCGTAGCGCGCGCCACACGTCAGACACGAGGAGGACTCGATCGTCCCGTGCACCTCGACGATGTCCTCCGAGCCCGCGCGGCGGTGCAGCATGTCGATGTTCTGCGTGATCACCGCGTCGAGCACGCCCCGGCGCTCGAGCTCGGCCAGCGCGACGTGCGCGCCATTCGGCTCCTTGTCGCCCAGCGTCTGGAAGCGGTCGCCGTAGAAGGTCCAGAAGCGCGCGGGGTCGCGGCGCCACGCGTCGATGTGCGCGACCTCCATCGGATCCACGTTGGCCCACAGCCCGGTCCCGGGCGTGCGGAAGTCCGGGATCCCGGACGGCACCGAGACCCCCGCACCGGTCAGCGCCACGACCGACCCCGCCCCACGGACGAGGTCGGCGAGCGCGGCCGCCGTGGTCAGCGTCCCTTCCACTGCGCCTGACGCTTGCCCAGGAAGGCGCTGATGCCCTCCTTGGCGTCCTCGGAGGCGAAGACCGCGGCGAAGCCGTCCTGCTCGGCGGCGATGCCGGCGTCGAGGTCGCCGTTGGCGGAGACCTCCTTGATCTTCTGCACGGCCAGCGGCGCCTTCGTGGCGAGCTTGCGCGCCCAGGCCAGGGACGTGTCGAGCAGCTCGTGATCCGCCACGACCGCGTTGACGAGGCCGAACTCGAAGGCCGTGTCGCCGTCGATGGCGTCGCCGGTCAGGTTCATCTCCAGGGCCTTGGACGAGCCCACGAGGCGCGCGAGGCGCTGGGTGCCGCCGAAGCCCGGGATGATGCCCAGGTTGATCTCGGGCTGGCCGAACGTGGCCGAGTCCGCGGCGATGCGGATGTCGCAGGCCATCG
>CAXUES010000106.1:0-8209 GCA_964250185.1 uncultured Solirubrobacteraceae bacterium
GCTGTGACGAGGACGAGGCCAAGCTCGCGACCCTCGAGATGCTCGGCGGGCTCGCCGATCGCATCGACGCGTGGCTGGTGGCCGAGGGCATCGAGCACAAGGCGGAGCTCGACGCGGTCGCGCGCCTCGGGACCCCGCTCGGGCAGGGCTGGCACCTGGGTCGTCCCCAACAGGTCCCGACGCCGATCGATCCGCTCGTCGCGGCCCAGATCCGCACGAGCGCCGAGACCCGCGCACCGGCGGGGCACCAGGACGGCACGGGGCTGTCCGCGCTCCTGGAGGTCGCGCCCGCGTGGGACGGCAGCCAGGCGACCGGGTGGGCGGTCGAGCTCGACGGCGATCGGCGTCCGGTGGCCCTGCGGCGCGACTCGGTGCTCTTCCGCGGGCCGGCGCTGCGGGCCGAGCGCGACAGCGCGGTGCGCGACCTCGTGCGGCGCGCGATGACGCGCCCGGAGACCGAGCGCCTGCACCCGGTCGTCTGCATCGACGACCTCGGCCACTACCTCGGGATCGTCCGCATCGAGCGGCTCATCGAAGCGGCGACGACCTGACCGCGCGAAGCTGTCGGCCATGAGCACGCCGAACGACCCCGCCGCCGACACCGCCGCGCCCATCGGCGCGGGCCGCGAGCGGCAGGGCGCGATCTACGGCCAGGGCGCCCTGGGTCGCACGCCGAAGGTCCCCACCGACTTCGCCACGCTGGAGCGCCGCGCGCAGCGCAAGGCCTCCGTGCGCGGCTGGGCCTACACCGCCGGCGGCGCCGGCGAGGGGCGGACCATGGACGCCAACCGCGCCGCGTTCGACCGCTGGGCGATCGTCCCGCGGGTCCTGCGCGACGTCTCGCGCCGCGACCTCTCGGTGGAGCTCCTCGGCCGGCGGATCCCGGCCCCGGTGCTCTTCGCGCCCGTGGGCGCCAGCGAGCTGCTGCACCCCGAGGCCGACCGCGCGATCAGCCGCGCGGCGGCCGCGCTGGGCGTGCCGTACATCTTCTCCAGCCAGGCCTGCTTCTCCATGGAGGAGTGCGCGGCGGTCATGGGCGACCAGCCGCGCTGGTTCCAGCTGTACTGGAGCACCGACGAGGGCGTCGTGGACTCCTTCGTGCAGCGCGCCGAGGCGGTGGGCTGCGAGGCGATCGTCGTCACGCTGGACACCACGGTGCTCGGCTGGCGCCCGCGAGACCTCAACCTCGGCTCGCTGCCCTTCGCGCGCGGCGAGGGCATCGCGCAGTACGTCACCGACCCGCGCTTCCGCGCGCTCGTGCACGAGCGCCTCGCCGCGGGAGCCGCCGAGGCGCGCGACGTGGACATCACCCTCGGGGCGATCCGCACGCTGCTGTCGATCTCGCGCCGGGCGCCGGGCTCGCTGCTGGCCAACCTGCGCTCCAAGGAGCCGCGCGCCGCGGTGGAGACCTTCCTCGGCACCTACTCCAACCCCGGGCTGACCTGGGAGCACATCGCGACGCTGCGCTCGCGCACGAAGCTGCCGATCCTGCTCAAGGGCGTGCTGCACCCCGACGACGCGCGCCGTGCGGTCGACGCCGGGATCGACGGCCTGGTGGTCTCCAACCACGGCGGCCGCCAGGTCGACGGGTCGATCGCGTCGCTCGACGCGCTCGTGCCGATCGCCGACGCGGTCGGCGGGGAGACGACGCTCCTGCTGGACTCGGGCGTGCGCACCGGCGCCGACGTCGTCAAGGCGCTCGCGCTGGGCGCCGACGCCGTGCTCATCGGCCGCCCGCACATCTACGGCCTGGCGCTCGACGGGGCCGACGGCGCCCGCGACGCGGTGGCCAACATCATCGCCGAGCTCGACCTCACGCTCGCGCTGAGCGGGCTGCGCTCGATCGAGGAGGTCACGCGCGACGTGCTGCAGCGCGTGCCCTGAGCCGCGGCGAGGCGGAGGTCAGAAGCCCTCGGCCTGGACCGCGCGGGCGGGCACGCCGAGGGCCACGAGCGCGGCGGTCGTGTCGGCCACCATCGCCGGTGGCCCGCAGACCAGGGCGCTCCAGGCGGCCACGTCGCGTGGGGCGTGACGGGTCAGCAGGGCGCCGTCCACGCGGCCGCGCTCGCCGCCCCACGCACCGTCGGGACGCGAGAGCACGTGGACCACGTGCAGGGCGGGCAGCCGGCGCTCCAGCGCCACGAGCTCCTCGCGGAAGGTCACGTCGGCCCACGTGCGGCTGCCGTAGAGGAGCAGGTGCGGCCGCCCGTCGCCGCGGGCGGCGGCGGTGCGCAGCACGCTCATGGCCGGGGTGATGCCGATCCCCGCCGCCAGCAGCAGGCGCCCGCGACGCGCGGGCGCCTCGTCGACCGCCTCGCCGTGGGGGCCGTCGACCAGCACCGCCTCGCCGACCCGCAGGCCGGCCACCGCGGAGGTGAAGTCGCCCAGCGCCTTGACCGTGAACGACGGGCGGTCGGGTCGGGCGGCGCTCGAGCTCAGCGTGAACGGGTGGTCGTCCAGGCCGTAGGGCGCGTGGGCGGGGCGCAGGCGGGCGAACTGCCCCGGGGCGAACCGCAGCCCGGCGCCGGCCTCGGCGGCGAGCTCGAGGGTCACGGCGTCGCCGCGCTCGGGGTGGATGGCGGCCACGCGGTAGGGGCGGACGGCGGTGGCGTAGGGCCGTGCGACCCGCGACCAGAACAGCGCGCCGGCCGCTGCGAGCGTCAGCACCAGGACGCTCCAGCGCACGGCGGGCAGCGACGTGTAGGCGTCCACCCAGAGCACGTGCAGGAACGCCGCGCCGATGACCAGGCCGGTCAGCCCGAGGTGCAGGCGCCGCCAGCGCTCATAGCCCCGGCGCAGCGCCTCCCGCCAGATCGAGGTGGCCGCGAGCGCGAGCAGGCCGACGAGCGCGAGCACCCCGGCGCGGGCGCGACCCGGCGCGGTGGCCACGTCGAGCAGCGCGAGGCGCCGCGGGTCGTCAGCGAGCAGGAGCCCCAGGTGCGCGAGGACGAGCAGCAGCACCGCCCTGCCTGCCTGGCGGTGCAGGAGGAGCACGACGCGCAGCCCGAAGGCCCGCGTCGTCGCGGCCCAGCGGCCCGACGTCACCACCTGCAGCGCCAGCAGCGACATGGCCGCGAAGCCCAGGGCGTCGGCGAAGACGACGACGCGGCCCTGCGCTCCCGGCTTCACCGTGCCCAGGGTGAGCGCGAGGGGGAGGAGCAGGACCGCGACGAACGCCGCGAGCAGCCCGAGGCGGGCGGCCCGCCCCGACCAGGCGACGTGGTGCACCTCAGCGGCCGCCGAAGCCGCCGAAGCCGCCGCCGTCGCGGCCGTCGCCGCGCCCGCCGCGGACGGTCCGGAAGCGGACGTCCCCACCCCGGCCGGCGGCCGGCGTGGCGACCTGCGCGGCGGCGTCCGGGGTGGCCACCGGCGCGGGCGCCGTCCCCCCGGCCGCGACGGCCACCGCCCCCGAGGCGGCGACCACGAGGGCGAGCAGGCCGGCCAGGAGGCCGCGGTGGTGGGGGGTGGCTGCGGGGCGCGGGGTGGACATGTCCACGAGCCTCGCGCCGCCGCCGTCACCTCGCCGTCACCACGCCGCCTCAGACGAGGCGGCTGCGGGTGCGCACCCCGGCGCCGAGGCCGCCGAGCAGGAGCACGAGGCCCCCGGCCGCGAACGCGACGGTCATCTCGCGCTGCTCGGAGCGCGTGCCGATCTTCGAGCCCAGGTCGCGGTAGACGCCGTCCAGGGTGTCCGCGTCGTCGACGGAGTAGGTCTGCCCGCCCGACGCGTCGGCGATCCGCTGGAGCGTCTGCGGGTCCGGCGGGACGGGCAGGACGCGTCCGTCCGGGAGCTGCAGCGTGCCGTCGGCCGTGCCGAGCGCCACGGTGTAGATCGGGATGCGCAGGCGCCTGGCCCGCGCCGCGGCCTGCTCCGGATCCGAGCCTGCGGTCGTGGCCCCGTCGGAGAGCAGCACGATCGCCGCGGGCGCCCGCGCGCCGTCGGAGCCACGGCGGCCCTCGAGCTGGTCGAGGGCCGTGGTCAGCGCGTCGCCCGTCGCGGTGCCGCCCTCGGCCTGCAGGGCGTCGACGGCCGCGCTGGTCGAGGCCCGGTCGGTCGTCGGGGCGACGTTGGCGCTCACCCCGGAGGCGAAGGCCTCGAAGCCGACCAGCAGCTCCTTCGGGGCGGCGTCCAGGAAGGAGCGCGCGGCGCCCTGCGCCGCCTCCAGGCGGGTGGGGGAGACGTCGTCGGCCTGCATCGAGCCCGACTCGTCGGTCACCAGGACGACCGAGGCGCGCTCCACCGGGACGTCGACGGTCCGCTCGGGCTTGGCGTAGGCGGCGGCCAGCGCGACGGCGCTGAGCCCGAGCAGGCCGGCGGGCACGACCCGCCGCCGGCGCGACGCGCGGGGGACCGCGGCGGCCAGCGCGGCGGCGCCCGGCAGGCGCACGGCGTAGCGGGCCCGCCGGCGCCGGCCCGACAGCAGCGCGAGCGCCACGAGCGGGATCGCCAGCAGCGCGAGGAGGTGCAGCGGGTCGGCGAAGCTCATCCGAGCACCCGTCCGAGCTCGCGCAGCCAGTCCTGGTCGGTGCGCAGCACGACGTGCTGGGCGGTCGCCGAGCGCAGCGCCGCGACCACCGCCTCGCGCCGCTCCGCCTCGGCTGCCGCGACGCGGCGCCGCACGCCGGCGTCGGAGGTGTCCACGTCGACCAGGTCGCCCGAGACCGGGTCGACGAACGTCACGCGGCCCGCGTCGGGGAGCGCGTCCTCCATCGGGTCGCGCACGTCGACGCAGAGCAGCGCGTGGCGGGCACCCAGGCGGCGCAGCGGCGCCCGCCACCCCGCGTCGCGGAAGTCGCTGATGACCACGACGGTCCCCGCGGCGCGGGCCAGGCGGCCCACCCGCTCCAGGCACCGGCCGAGGTCGCCGGAGCGGCCGTCGGCGAGCACGCCGGAGCGCACCTGCGCC
Source organism: uncultured Solirubrobacteraceae bacterium (assembly GCA_964250185.1). Taxonomy (GTDB): domain Bacteria; phylum Actinomycetota; class Thermoleophilia; order Solirubrobacterales; family Solirubrobacteraceae; genus Paraconexibacter. Next base: position 4,908 of record CAXUES010000106.1, read on the forward strand.
CGCACGGCGGCCAGGGCGTCGCGCCCGCCGCGCGGCGGGAGCACGACGGCGTCCTCGCCCGCGGCCAGCGCGAGCCCGACCGCGCCGCCGTGGCGGGCGGTGAGCCGCGCCACGACCTCGGCGGCGCCCTCGGCCACGTCGCTCTTCAGGCGCGTGATCGTGCCGAAGGCCATGGACGGCGAGACGTCCACCACGAGCCAGGTCGTCAGCGCGCGCTCCGGCACGAGGCGCCGCACGTGCGGCTCCCCGGTCCGCGCGCTGGCGGCGGGGTCGATCCGGCGCACGTCGTCGCCGGGCACGTACGGCGCGAGCTGGCTGAGCTCCATGCCGTCGGCGGCGGTCCCACGGGTCTGCAGATCGCCCGGCCGGTGGCCCGTGACCTTGCGGCGCAGCGCCAGGGAGAGCCGCCGCAGGGTCGGGTCGGGGATGGGCCCGGGGCCCTGGCGGGCGGGTGAGGGGGCCCGCGTCATGCCGCGGCCTCGGCCAGGTGCGGGGCGCGCGGCACCGCGACCGCCTCCAGGATCCGGTCGAGGATCGCGTCGACCTCCACGCCGTCGGCCAGCGCGTCGTAGGAGACCACCAGGCGGTGGCGCAGGACGTCCTTGGCCAGGTTGGCGACGTCCATCGACGTCACGTAGCCCCGTCCGCGCAGCAGGGCCAGGGCCTGCGCGCCCTGGACCAGGCCGATCGACGCGCGCGGCGAGCCGCCGAACTGGATGAGCGGCGCGAGGTCCTCCAGGCCGTGGCGCTCGGGGTGGCGCGTGGCGTCGACGAGCGAGACGGCGTAGCGGGCGATCTCCCGGTCGATCTGCACCTCGCGCGCCCGGGCGCGGTGGGCGACGAGCGCCGGCATGGTGAGCACCTGGCGCACGTCCCGCGGGGAGGCGACCCCGCGCACGACGGCGAGCTCGTCCTCGATGTCGGGGTAGTCGACGACGAGCTTGAACAGGAAGCGGTCGACCTGCGCCTCGGGCAGCGCGTAGGTCCCCTCCGACTCGATCGGGTTCTGGGTGGCCAGCACCAGGAACGGCTGGGGCACGGCGTAGGCCTGGCCGCCGATCGTCACCTGGTGCTCCTGCATGACCTCCAGCAGCGCGCTCTGGACCTTGGCCGGGGCGCGGTTGATCTCGTCGGCGAGCAGGAGGTTGGCGAAGACCGGGCCGAGCTCGGTGCCGAACGCCCCGGAGCCGGGCTGCCAGATGCGCGTGCCGACGACGTCGGCCGGGACGAGGTCGGGGGTGAACTGCACGCGGGAGAACGACCCGCCGACGGCCTGGGCGAGCGTGCGGACGGTGAGCGTCTTGGCCAGGCCGGGGACGCCCTCCAGCAGGACGTGCCCGCCCGCCAGCAGCGCCACGAGGATCCGCTCGAGCATCGCGTCCTGGCCGACCACGACGCGCTTGGCCTCGTGGAGGACGGCGTGCAGGTCGTCGCGCGCGTCGGCGTCCGGGTCGTGGGTGCGCGCAGGGGGCAGGAGCGTGGGTTCGGGCGACATGCGAGGGAGCGTGCTCCCCGACCCGTCACCTGCCCGTCACCTCGTCGGCAGCGCGAGGCGCGCCACGAGGCCGCCCCCGGGCGGCGCCTCCAGGCGCAGGTGCCCGCCGTGTGCCTCGGCGATCGAGCGCACGATCGACAGGCCCAGCCCGGTGCCCGCGGTGGCCCGGCGGCCCAGGCGCTCGAAGGGCTCGGGCATCCGGGCGAGGTCGTCCGGGGCGATGACCGGTCCCGCGCTGGCCACGCTGAGCTCTCCCGGCGCGAGGCGGACCGCCACGGTGGCGCCGGGCGCGCCGTGGCGCAGCGCGTTGTCGACGAGGTTGGCGGCCGCGCGGCGCAGCAGCGCGGGGTCGCCGCGCACGACGACGGGCTGCAGGCGGGCGTCGATCTGCCGACTGGGCGGGAGCACCTCGCGCACGAGCGCGCGCAGGTCGACCTCCTCGTCGGCGCGCTCCCCCTCCGCGGCGCCGGCCAGCGCGAGCAGGGCGCCCGTCAGCCGGTCGGTCTCCTCGGTGGTGGCGATCGTCTCGCGCAGCACCGCGCGCAGCGAGGCGACCGTCGCGTGAGGGTCGTCCAGCGCGACCTCGGCGGCCACGCGGATCGCGGTGGTCGGCGTGCGCAGCTCGTGGGAGGCGTTGGCCACGAAGCGGCGCTGCAGCGCGATGGCGCGCTCCAGCGGCGAGAGCACCTGCCCCGAGACGAGCCAGCCGCCGCCCACGGCGAGCAACGCGACCGCGACGCCCGCGACGACGTACTGCTGGGCGAGCGCGGCGGTGGCCACGCCGGCGTCGGTGGGATCCAGCGTGCGGGCGAGGTGGCCGCGCACCAGCACGTACGAGACGCCGAGCAGCAGCGCGCTCGCCGCGGTGAGCAGCCCGGCGTAGAAGAGCGTCAGGCGCAGGCGGACCTGGGTCACATGCGGTACCCGACGCCTGGCACCGTCTCGATGACGCCGGGCGCCCCGAGCTTGCGCCGCAGCTTCATGACCGTCATCCGCACGATGTTCGTGAACGGGTCGACGTTGGCGTCCCAGACGGAGGCCAGCAGCGCCTCGGTGGAGACGACCGCCCCGTCGGCGGCCATGAGCGCGTGCAGGACGCCGAGCTCCTTGCGGGCGAGGTCGACCGGGGCGCCGCCGCGCGTGACGGTGCGGCGGGCGGGGTCGAGCTCGAGGTCGCCGTGGCGCAGCACGGGCGGCCCCGCCGCGCCGGCGCGGCGGGCCAGCGCGTGGACGCGCGCGACGAGCTCGGCGAAGCGGAACGGCTTGAGCAGGTAGTCGTCGGCGCCGAGCGCGAGCCCCTCCACGACGTCCTGCGTGGAGCGCGAGGCGGTGAGCATGAGGACCTTCACCTCGGGCCGCTCGGCGTTGAGCGCCCGGCAGACGTCGTCGCCGTGGACCTCGGGCAGGTCGCGGTCGAGCACCACGACGTCGTAGGGGTGCACGCGGGCGAGCAGGAGCGCCTCGGCGCCGTCGGGCGCGACGTCGACCGCTGCGCCGTGGTTGCGCAGGCCCTTGGCGATGCTCCCCGCGACGCCGGGGTGGTCCTCCGCGAGCAGGACGCGCACTACACGCCCGGCTCGACGCGGCGGTCGCCGTCGTGGTGGCAGTGCCCGTGCTGGGCGGGGGCCGGGGAGGTGGACGCGGGGAGGTCGTCGGCGGCCTGCGTGACGCCGACGGCGGCCGAGCCGAGCAGGAGCCCCCCGAGGGCCACGGCCGCGGTGGCGAGGCGGTTGGAGCGCATGGCCCCAGTCCACCTGGGAGCCGTCAACGGCGCCTTCGCGTCGGCTGAGAGGGACCTGAGAGCGCT
>CAXUES010000106.1:8219-8748 GCA_964250185.1 uncultured Solirubrobacteraceae bacterium
GAACGAGGAGGAGACGTCGCGCCGCTCGTCCTGGGTGGCCAGCTTGGAGCCCAGACGCTCGTAGACGGCGCTGAGCGCGTCGGCGTCCTCGATCGCGAAGGCCTCGCCGCCGGTGATCTCGGCCACTTGGCGCAGCGTCGCGGTGTCCGGCGGGACCCGGCTCGTGCCCGTCTTGGTCGTGATGGTCCCCGCCGCGGTCCCCAACGCGACGGTGTAGACGGGCACGCCCCGCGCCTTGGCCTCGCGCGCGACCTGCAGGACGTCGCGGCCGCGGACGCTCTCGCCGTCGGAGAGCAGCACGATGGCCGCGGGGGCGTCGTCGCCGCGCAGCTGGGTCAGCGCGGCGGCCAGCGCGTCGCCCGTCGCCGTCGTGCCGGCGGCCCGGACCGAGCGCAGGGCGGTGCGCACGGCGTCGCGGTCGGTGGTGGGGGAGGCCAGGACCGTCGGGCTCTGGTTGAAGGCGATCGCGCCGACGCGCACGCGGGCGAGGAGCACGTCTACGTCCTCGCGGGCCGCGCGATCGTCGCGG
>CAXUES010000107.1:0-8709 GCA_964250185.1 uncultured Solirubrobacteraceae bacterium
GCCGCGATGACGGCGCGCACGTCGTAGGCGCGCTTGCGCTGCTCCGGGACGGTGTGGCGCAGCGCGCGCGGGTCGCCCGCCGTCGGCGTGCTCGTCGGCCGCCCGCCGAGGAGGCCGAGCAGCTCCCGCGCCGCCGCGACGGCGGCCGCGTCGTCGTCCACCCGGACGTCGACGACGCCGTTGGCCCACTGCACGTCGATCGGGCCGACCTCCTCCGGGGTGACCACGCCGAGCCCGCCGCCCTCGATCATCGCCGGCCCGCCGAGGCCGATGGTCGCGTCCTCGGTGGCCACGACGACGTCGCAGCAGCCCAGCAGGGCGGCGTTGCCCGCGAAGCAGCGGCCGCTGGCGATGCCGACGAGCGGCACGAGCCCGCTCAGCCGGGCGAACAGCGCGAAGGCCCGCGTGTCCAGCGCGGAGACCAACGGCAGGTCGACGTCGCCCGGGCGCCCGCCGCCGCCCTCGGCGAAGAGCACCGCCGGCAGCTCGCGCGCGGCCGCCAGCTCGAGCAGCCGGTCGACCTTCAGGTGCCCGCGCATGCCCTGGGTCCCGGCGAGCACCATCGCGTCGTAGCTGAGGACCACGACGGGCTCACCGTCCACCTCGCCGATCCCGGCGACGATCCCGTCGGCCGGCGTGCGGACGATGAGCTCCTCGTGGGAGCGCCGCCGCTCCTGGGCGGCGAACACGAGCGGGCCGTGCTCGACGAAGGAGCCCGGATCGAGCAGGTCGTCCAGGTTCTCCCGCGCCGTGCGCCGGCCGCGGCCGTGGACCTTGGCCACCGCCTCGCCGCGCGCCGCGTCCAGGCCGATCGCGTGGCGCGCGTGCACCTCGGCGAGGTCCGGGCGGACGTGGTCGTGGTCGACCGCCGCGTCGTCGACCGTCGCAGCGCGCCCGTCGGCGGCACCCTCGCGCACCTCGGCCACGACGTCGCCCACGCGCACCGCGTCGCCCACCGCCACCTGCGGCACGAGCCCCGCGCCGGCCGGCGCGGCCACCACGTGCTCCATCTTCATCGCCTCCACCACGACCTCGGCGGACCCGACCGCGACGACCACGCCGGCCACGGGAGAGGCCAGGACGCCGTCGGCGGCGGCCGGCGCCGCGGCGGGCCGCGCGTCGACCCAGGCGGTGTCCACCGCCCAGGCGCGCACCTCGGGCGCGGCGAGCAGCGCCGCCTGCTCGGGCGCGTTGGTCGCCAGCCCGTCGATCGAGAGCTCGGCGAGCGCGCGCCCCGCGGCGTCCAGCGCCGCCCGCAGGCCGCCGGAGCGCTCGTGGACCACGAGCTTGAGCACGAGCGGGTCGTAGGCCTCGCCGACCTCGACGCCGGGACGCAGCGCCGTGTCCACCCGCACGCCCGGGCCGCCCGGCAGGGCAAGGGACGCCACCCGACCCGCGCCCGTCGCGCTCACGCGGACCTGCACCGCCACGCCCGAGGGCTCCGGCGCCGGTCCGTCGAGGCCCAGGTCGGCCAGCGTCTCCCCGCCCGCGACCCGCAGCCCGAGCCGCACGAGGTCCAGGCCGAGCACCTCCTCGGTGACCGTGTGCTCGACCTGCAGGCGCGGGTTGCCCTCCAGGAAGACCCAGCGGTCACCCGCGACGAGCAGCTCGATCGTGCACAGCCCGCGCAGCGCCACCGCCCGGCCCAGCCGCGCGGCGGCGTCGTGGAGCTGGGCGCGCAGCGTGGCGTCGAGGTGGGGCGCCGGCGCGACCTCGATGAGCTTCTGCCGGCGCGCCTGCAGGGTGCAGTCGCGGTCCGCCAGGACCGCCACCGCGCCCGTGCCGTCGCCGAGCAGCTGCACCTCGACGTGGCGCGCGCCCTCCAGGAGCTCCTCGGCGTAGACCTCGGCGTCGCCCGAGGCGCCCGCGGCCTCCGAGCCCGCGCGGGCCACCGCCGCGTCGACGTCCTGCCCCGCGCGGACGATCCGCGTCCCGCGCCCGCCGCCGCCCGAGCGCGCCTTGACCATCACGGCGCCGAGCTCGTCCAGCAGCGCGGCGGGCGCGCCCGTCCGCAGGACCGCGACGCCCTCCCGCTCGGCCAGCGCCCGCGCGGCGAGCTTGTCGCCGAAGGCCTCCAGCGTCGCGGGGGCCGGGCCCACGAAGGTGAGCCCCGCCGCCTCGCAGCCGCCTGCCAGCGCCGCCGACTCGCTGAGGAACCCGTAGCCGGGGTGCAGCGCGTCGCAGCCCGTCGCAGCGGCGGCGGCCACGAGCGCGTCGGCGTCCAGGAAGGCCGCGGGCCCGCGCCCGGTGAGCGCCTGCACGTCGTCCATGACCGCGAGGTGGGCGCCCCGCGGCTCGTCGGCGCCGTGCACGCCGACCGCCGCGATCCCGAGGCCGTGGCAGGCCCGGGCGATGCGCACCGCCACCTCCCCGCGGTTGGCGACGAGCAGGCGCGACGGGAGCGGCACGCGGCGGCAGGCTAGTGCGATCCCCTAGCGCTTGGCGGTCACGACGACCCGCGCGCCCCGCGCGGGGATCATCGTCACGTTGCGGTGCAGCGCGTGCTCGGCCTCGGGCGCCTCGTGGGTCAGGTCGCAACGCCGCATGACCTCGCGCAGCACGACGCGCTGCTCGGCCATGGCCAGCGCGGCGCCCAGGCAGCGGCGGATGCCGCCGCCGAAGGGGATCCACTCGTACGTCCCGGGCTTGTGGCCGAGGAAGCGCTCCGGCCGGAACGAGGCCGGGTCGGGGTAGAGGTCCTCGCGGTGGTGGAGGAGCAGGATGCTCATGGTCAGCGGCATCCCGGCGGGGACGCCGAGCTCGCCGAGCTGCCACGGCACCTGCACCCGGCGGCCGATCATCGGGATGACCGGCCGGATGCGCATGCCCTCGTGGATGGTCGCCTCGACGACCTCCTCCGAGCGCGCGCCCCCGTCGTCGCGGACGGCCGCCCGCAGGCGCTCGTAGGCGTCGGGGGTGCGCACGAGGCGCTCGAAGGTCCACGCGAGCTGGTTGGCGGTGGTCTCGTGCCCGGCGAGCACGAGCGTGAGCAGCTCGTCGCGCAGCTCCTGGTCGGTGAGCGGCTCGCCCTCCTCGGTGCGGGCCTGCAGCAGCAGCGAGAGGATGTCGTGGCGCTCGGCGAGGTCGCCCGCCGCGCGGCGCGCGCGGATGACCGCGTAGGCCTGGCGGTCGAGGTGGTCCAGGACGAGCTTGAGGATCCCCTTGGGCTCCGTCTGCCCGAGGTTGGTCAGCTCGGTGACCTGGGCCAGCCACGTCGTGGAGAGCCCGAGCACCTGCTTGGTGGCGGTGCGCAGGCGCCGCTCGACCGTGCCCTTGGCCGGCGAGCCCTCGATCCCGAAGATCCCGGCCATGATCACGTTGAGCGTCACGGCCTGCATGCGCGGGGCCAGCGCGAAGGCCTCCCCGGTCGGCCAGCGGTCGATCTCGCGCTCCACCGCGTCCTCGATGAGCTGCACGTAGCGGACGATCGCCTCGCCGTGGAACGGCGGCAGCATGAGCTTGCGCTGGCGCATGTGCCGGGCGCCGAGCGCCGTGAGCGTCGAGTTGGCGCCGACGATGGGCCGCAGCGGCGACTCGCCCGTCAGCGACGGCGCCTGCGTGGGCTTGGCCGTGAAGAGCGAGCGCACGTGGTCGGGGTGCGAGGTGACCACGGTGCCCTCGGGGTGGATGAGGGTCCGCATGGCGAAGACCTCGCCGTGCTCGCGCCGCGCCCGCGAGACGAACTCGATCTGGCGCAGCGAGAAGCGCAGGGTCTGGACGGGGAGCGGGAGCGCGATCCGGGGCACCTCGCCGAGCCCGTCCAGCGTCTCGACGGGGCCGGCGGGCGAGGCGGGCGCCGCGCCGATCCACGGGTTCGTGCCCTCCAGGAGCTCCTCCGGCGCGAGGGTGGAGGTGTCGGTCACCGTGCTCATGGCGGCGATGATGTCACCGTTCGGTGTCACTGCCATGTGTGAGCTTCGACGCCGCGTCAACGCGGCGCCGGGCCCTGATCAGACCCCGCGGACGCCGAGCGCGAAGCTCGCCGTGTGGCTCGCGCCGGCGGGCACGACGCGCAGCCCGACGCCGGTCCGCAGCGCGTCCACGGGCGCGGTCATCGGCTCCAGCGAGACCACGGACGCGTCGCCGGGCGCGAAGACCTGCCCGACGGGGTAGCCCTCGTCGAGGCGCAGCGCGAGGCCGATGCCCCCGGCGCCCACCTCGAGCAGCGCGCCCGGACGCAGGTCGTCGTAGAGGTCGTCGAACGTCCGTGGCCCGAGCAGGGCGTGCTCCTCGGGCTCATGCGTCCCGGCGCCCGTGGGCAGGCCCCGGTCGTCGAGGGCCAGGTGCCGGCGCGGCGGCAGGCCGAGCTCCCAGTTGAAGCGCGAGCCGGGCGGACGCAGGTACGGGTGCCAGCCGAAGGAGACGGGGACGTCCACCCCGCCGTCGGCGTGGATGGTGGTCGCCACGCGCAGGCCGAGCGCCGCGAGGGCGATGGCGACCTCGACGCGGTGCTGGTGCGGGAACGGCGAGCCCGCCGCGCCCTCGTGGCGCAACGAGGCGACCGCCCCGCCCGCGCCGTGCGAGCGCAGCGACCACGCGCCCGCGGGCGCGCGCAGCCCGTGGATGGCCAGCCCGTTGGGGTCGCGGGCGACCGAGGCGTCGTCCGGATCGAACGCGTCGGCGCCGAGCCGGTTGGCCCACGGGTGCAGCAGGGTGATCCCCGCCGACGTCCCGTGGACGCCGTACTTGGCCGGCAGGTCCTCCATCGAGAGCAGGAGCTCCCGGCCGGCCCGCTTCAGCGAGGTGACCGCGAGGAAGCCATCCGCCGAGACGTGCGCTTCGAGCTGACCGGCGGCGAGGTGGACCACCGGGCTCAGCGTACGCCCATGAGGTGGTCGATCACGAGCTGGTCGAGGCGCTCGTTGCCGTAGCCGCGGACCGCCAGGGCGTCCAGGCCGGCCGACTCGGCCTTGAGCGCGTCGGCCTCGCTCGCGCCGGCCGTCGAGGCCTGGCCGAGCTCGGGGGTGGAGGAGGCCTCCAGCGCCTGCTGCACCTCGGGATCGGCGTCGAAGCGCCTGGCCGCCTCGGCCAGGGCGAGGTAGGTGCGCATGCAGCCGCGGGCGAAGTCCCAGACGCCGTCGGCGTCCTCGCTGCGGTAGGCCTTGGCGTCGAAGTGGCGGGCGCCGTCGTAGCCCGCCCGCTCGAGCAGGCGGACGAGCAGGAACGCCTCTTTCAGATCCTCAGCGCCGAAGCGGAAGTCCTGGTCGTAGCGGCCGATGCGCTGGCCGTTGAGGTCGATGTGGAAGAGCTTGCCGGCCCACAGGGCCTGCCCCACGCCGTGCTGGAAGCTCAGCCCGGCCATCGTCTCGTGGGCGACCTCCGGGTTGACGCCGACCATCTCCGGGTGCTGGAGCTGGGAGATGAAGTGCAGCGCGTGGCCGACCGTCGGCAGGAAGATGTCGCCGCGCGGCTCGTTGGGCTTGGGCTCCATGGCGAAGCGCATGCCGTAGTCGTGCTCCACGACGTAGTCGCAGAGGACGTCGATGGCCTCCTTGTAGCGCTCCAGCGCGTCGCGCGGGTCCTTGGCGATACCGGCCTCGGTGCCCTCGCGGCCACCCCAGAACACGTAGGTCTTCGCCCCGAGCTCGGCGGCGAGGTCGATCGAGACCATCGCCTTGCCGATCGCCGCGCGGCGCACGCCGCGGTCGTTGGAGGTGAAGGCGCCGTCCTTGAAGGCCGGGTGGCCGAAGAGGTTGGTCGTCGCCATGCCGATGCCCATGGAGCGCTCCTCGAGCGCGGCCTTGAAGCGCGAGACGATCCGGTCGCGCTCGGCCGGCGAGGAGCCGTAGGGCACCAGGTCGTCGTCGTGCAGCGCGATCCCCCAGGCGCCGAGGTCGGCGAGCTTGTGGACCGAGTCGACCGGATCGACGACCGCCCGGGTCGGATCGCCGAACGGATCGCGGCCGGGGTTGCCCACCGTCCAGAGCCCGAACGTGAAGCGGTGCTCGGGTCGAGGGGTCAGGGCGGCATCGTGGGAGGACATGGAGGGACACCTACCAGATGTCGAGCGGTTCAGTCGGATCTCGCCGTCGCGGAGGTAAAGGCGCGGGGGAGTTCGTCCGGGCTCTTGACTTTCCTCATTCCCAAGTGAGAGGGTCGCCACACATGGACGTCCGGGGCGGATCACTGGGAGGGCTGCGCGAGCGCAATCGCCACCGGGTGATCGACGTCCTGCGCCACCGCGGCGCCACCTCCCGGGCCGAGCTGGCCCGTCGCACCGGGCTCTCGCGGACCACCGTCTCCTCGCTCGTGGCCGACCTCCAGCGCGACGGCCTCGTCTCCGAGCGCGAGACGGACGGCGCCCCGCGCGGCCCCGAGGGCGGCCGCCCCGGCGTGCTGGTGGCGCTGGACCCGCGGGCGGGCGCGCTGGCCGGCGTGGACTTCGGACACGACCGCATCCGCATCGCGATCTCCGACCTGGCCTACGAGGTGCTCGCCGAGGACTCGGTGGACATCGACATCGACGACGGCGCCGTCGCCGCGCTCGACGCGGCCGAGGCGATGTTCGACGGCCTGCTCGCCCGCGTCGGCATGACGCGGAGCCACGTCCAGGCCGCCGGGATGGGCCTGGCGGGGCCGATCGACCGCAGCACGGGCCGGCTGCGCTCCAACCGGATCCTCCCGGGCTGGGTCGACCTGCGGCCCGGCGACGAGCTCGCCACCCGCCTCGGCGTGCCGGTCCACCTCGACAACGACGCCAACGTCGGCGCGCTCGGCGAGTGGATGTTCGGCGCGGGCCGCGAGTCCGAGGTCATGGCCTACGTGCGCCTCTCGGCCGGCGTCGGCCTGGGCCTGGTCATCGGCGGGCGCCCCTTCCGCGGCGCCTCGGGCACTGCGGGCGAGTTCGGCCACGTGCTCGCCGACATCGACGGCCCGATCTGCCGCTGTGGCAACCGCGGCTGCCTCGAGGCCGTCGTCGCCGGCCCCGCGCTCGTCGAGCCGCTGCGCATGTCGCACGGCGAGCTCGGCGTCGCCGAGCTCCTGCAGCTGGCCGCCGAGGGAGACCGCGGCTGCCGCCGCGTCATCCAGGACGCCGCGCGCACCGTCGGACGCGCCCTGGCCAGCGTCTGCACCATCTTGAACCCGGACGTCGTCGTCATCGGCGGCGACCTGGCCCCCGCGGGCGAGCTGCTGCTCGAGCCGCTGCGCGAGGCCGTCCGGACGTTCGCCATCCCTGCGGCCGCCGATTCGGTGGCCGTCGTCCCCGGCGTGCTCTCAGAGCGCGCCGAGCTGCTCGGAGCCCTCGCGCTGGCAGGTCACGAGTCCGGTGACGCCCTCGGCGCCACCACCCCCCCCAAAACAACCCGTCTCACCACGTCCCCCAGGAGGGTCACCACATGAAGCACGTCAGGTCCGCACGGACCATCGCCCTGGCCGGCGCGCTCTGCGCCGCCACGGCCGGCATCGCCGCCTGCGGCGGCGACGACTCCAAGAGCACGAGCACCAGCTCCAGCTCGAGCGCGAAGGGCAACCCCGCGCAGAAGGTCGCCGTCCTGCTCCCCGACACGGAGAGCTCCGTCCGCTGGGAGACCGCCGACCGCCCGCTGCTCTCCGCGGCGTTCAAGGCCGCCGGGGTCCCGTTCGACATCCAGAACGCCCAGGGCGACGCCACCACGCAGCAGTCCCAGGCCGAGCAGGCCATCACCAACGGGGCCAAGATCCTGCTGCTCACCAACCTCGACTCCGGCTCGGGCGCCGCGATCGAGGCCCAGGCCACCGCGCGCGGCGTCAAGGTCATCGACTACGACCGCCTCACGCTCAAGGGCAAGGCCAACTACTACGTCTCGTTCAACAACGTGACGGTCGGCAAGCTCCAGGGCCAGGGCCTGGTCAAGTGCCTGCAGGACTCGGGCAAGACCAAGCCCGTCGTCGCCGAGCTCAACGGCTCCCCGGACGACAACAACGCCACGCTGTTCGCCCAGGGCTACGACTCGGTCCTGGACCCGCTCTACGCCGACGGGACCTTCAAGAAGGGCCCGAACCAGGCCGTGCCGGACTGGGACAACCAGAACGCGCTGACCATCTACGAGCAGATGCTGCAGTCGAAGGACAACAAGATCGACGGCGTCCTCGCCGCCAACGACGGCCTGGGCAACTCGGTCATCTCCGCCCAGAAGTCGCGCAAGCTCCCCCAGATCCCGGTCACGGGTCAGGACGCGACCGCGCAGGGGATCCAGAACATCCTCGCCGGCGACCAGTGCATGACGGTCTACAAGGCCATCAAGAAGGAGGCCGACGCGGCCTCCAAGCTGGCGATCTCGCTGTCGAAGGGCGAGCAGCCCGCCGCCGGCCTGATCAACGGCGAGTCCGACGACGGCACCCGTCAGGTCCCGTCCGTGCTCCTCGAGCCGGTCGCGGTGACCAAGGACAACATCAAGTCGACCGTGCTGGCCGACGACTTCGTGAAGCGCTCCGAGATCTGCACGGGCCGCTTCGAGAAGTTCTGCACGGACGCCGGCATCTAGCCATGTCCACGGAGCACGACATGGGGCGCCCCTCGGGGCGCCCCGCTCCGATCCTGGAGCTCAAGGGCGTCTCGAAGGCGTTCGGTGCGGTCCAGGCCCTCTACCAGGTCGACTTCGCGGTCTCCCCGGGCGAGGTCGTGGCGCTCGTCGGCGACAACGGCGCGGGCAAGTCGACGCTCATCAAGTGCATCGCCGGGATCAACTCGATCGATGAGGGCGAGCTGCTCTTCGAGGGCAAGCCCGT
>CAXUES010000108.1:0-8683 GCA_964250185.1 uncultured Solirubrobacteraceae bacterium
GGCTGCGCGACTCGGGCCGCGCGGTGCAGTGGGTGGCCGTCGGCGACGGCCCGCTGCGCCCCGAGTACGAGCGGCGCTCCAGGGAGCTCGGCCTAGACGACGGCACGGTGCGCTTCGTCGGTCGCGCGACCGACGCCGAGCGGGACGCCTGGCTGGACCGGGCGTCGCTCTTCGTGATGCTCAGCCGCCTGCCGGCCGCCGGCGGGGGCGACGGGTTCGGTCTCGTGTACCTGGAGGCCGCGCGCCGCGGGCTCCCGTCCGTCGCCGGTGACGTCGGCGGAGCGGTGGACGCGGTGCAGGACGGCACCACGGGCGTGTGCATCGACCCGACGGATGCCGCCGTGCTGGCCCGGACGATCGCCGCGCTGCTCGACGACCCCGTGCGGCTGTCGGCGCTCGGTGCCGGAGCGAGCGCCCGTGCCGCGACGAGCGGGTGGGCCTCCATGGCCGGGTCCATCGATCGGTTGCTGCGCCGGCGATGAGACGGACCGCCGAGGCGCGCCGTCCGGTGCGCGTGCTCTTCCTCGACCACACCGGCCTCGTCGGAGGCGCGGAGCACTCGCTGCTCGAGCTCGCCCGGGGGATGCGCGCGCACGCCGGCGTCGACGTCCTGGTGGCGTGCCCCGACGGTCCGTTCCGGATGCTCCTGGAGCGCCACGGCATCGACTGGGCGCCCCTGCAGGGCTCGAGCGCCTCGTTGCGGCTGCACCCGCTGCGCACGCCGCTCGCCCTCCGCGAGCTCCTCGTCGCCGCCCGGCAGCTGGAGGCCCTCATCGAGCGACGGCGCCCGGACGTCGTGCACGCCAACTCGATCCGGGCGAGCCTCGTGCTCGCGCTCGCTCGCCGACGCGAGCACCGCCCCACGTCGGTGGCCCACGTGCGTGACACGCTCCCGCCCAGCTCGCTGTCGCGGGCCATCGCCGGCCTGCTGGCACGACGTGCCGACGCGATCATCGCGGTCTCGACGTCGTCCGCAGCCCCGTTCGCGGGCGCTGAGGTCGTCGACAACGCGGTCGACCTCGGCCGGTACCGCCCGCGCACGGCGGCTCCCGAGGCGCTCCGGGCGCAGCTCGCGGTGCCGGCGCGGACGCCGCTGCTGCTGCACGTCGCGCAGCTGACCCCTTGGAAGGGGCAGCGCACGACGATCGACGCGCTCGGGCTGCTGCGAGGCCCCGGGCCGCCTGCGCACCTGCTCATCGTCGGTGAGGTGAAGTTCGTTGGAGCCGGCACGAGCTTCGACAACCGCCGCTACTTCGAGGAGCTGCAGGCACGCACGGCGCAGCTCGCGCTGGCCGACCGCGTGCACTTCCTCGGCGAGCGCGCCGACGTGGAGCACCTCCTCGCAGGCTGCGATGTGGCGCTCCTCCCCTCGTGGGACGAGCCGTTCGGACGCTCGGTCGCGGAGGCGATGGCCGTCGGGACGCCGGTGATCGCGACCAACGTCGGCGGACCGGCGGAGTTGATCGAAGACGGCGTCGACGGCCTGCTGGTGGCGCCCCGGGAGCCATCGGCCTGGGCTACGTCCATCGACGGGCTGCTCGGCGACCCGGAACGGCGCGCGGCGCTCGGCGCAGCGGGTCGTGCGACGGCGACGCGGCGCTTCGCGACAGCCGAGGTCGTGGGCCAGGTGCTGTCGGTCTACCGCCGCCGCGAGCCCGTCGGATCCCCGCGACCGGCGCCCGCTTCCGACATGGGCCGCGCAGCGATGTCAGCTAACTGAGCCGGCGCGCGTAGGAGCACCGGACACCACGTCTCCCCCCTCGTGCACCGTGTCGCACGGAAAGGACCTATGAGGACCATGAAGAGGACGTTCTCCGTCGCGGCCGCAGTTGCGGGCTTCGGGGCGGCAGCGGTGGCGGTCCCGGCGTTCAGCCAGGCGCCGGGGTCGGTCATCACGACCATCACCTGCCCGCCGGGAGCGACTGCCCCGGCGTACTGCACGACGGTCACGTCGACCGTCCCGGTGCCCCCGCCCACCCCGACGACGCCGGCCCCGACGTCGGGCAACGACACCGTCACGCTGCCCGACGGGCAGGCCAACACCTTCAACGGCGGAGCGGGCAACGACACCGTCACGGGCGGCAGCGGTCGGGACACCATCGACGGCGGCACGGGCAACGACCGGATCGACGGTGGGGCCGGCAACGACCGCCTCACGGGCGGCGCGGGCCGCGACCGGATCTCGGGAGGCACCGGACGGGACACCATCGACGGCGGGTCGGGGAACGACAACGTCGACGGAGGAGCCGGCAACGACCGCGTGTCGGGCGGGGCCGGCAACGACCGCGTCTCGGGCGGTGCGGGGAACGACCGCGTGTCCGGCGGGGCCGGGAACGACACCATCTCCGGAGGCTCGGGCAAGGACACGCTCTCGGGCGGAGCGGGCAACGACAAGATCAACGCCCGCGACGGCGAGCGCGACACGGTCACCTGCGGCCCGGGCCGCGACGTGGTCACCGCCGACGTCAAGGACAAGGTCGCCAAGGACTGCGAGGTCGTGCGCCGCAAGTAGTCCCCGCTAGGCGTCGTAGAGCGCCCGCAGACGTCGGGCTCCCGCCGCGGGATCGGCGAGGTCCCGCGCCGCCTCGAGCGCCCGTTCGCCGGCCTGCGCATGGGCGAACGCCGCCCGCGCCGCTCGGGCCATCGCCGGGGCGTCCTCGGGCGCGACGAGGTCGACCGGCAGCTCGTTGAGCGCACCGCGCGCGGTAGCCACGACCGGGAGGCCGGCGGCCATCGCCTCCACGGCGGCCAGGCCGTAGGTCTCCTCGGCGCGGGTCGGGACGAGCGCGAGCGCGGCGCCGGCGCGTTGGCGGGCGAGCTCCACATCGTCGAGACGGCCGAGGAAGGTCACGTCGGCGCCGCGGGCCCGGTCGCGCAGCGCGGCGAGCTCGGGACCATCGCCGGCGACGCGCAGGGCGATGCCCGCCTCGCGGCAGGCGTCGACCGCCAGGTCGACGGCCTTGTCGGGGGCGAGACGGGAGACCACGAGCGCGTAGGAGCCCTCCGCGGCGGTCGATCGCTCCACCGTCCCGCGCAGGACGTGCGGCACCACGTGCACCTCGGGCGGCAACGGCGCACCGAGCGCGCGGAGGCGGTCGAGCGCCGCCTGCGACGGCACCACCACGGCGTCGGCCCGCTCGACCATGCGTGCGCTGTGGGCGGCCAGCGCGGCGGCGTAGACCACGCCCTCACGCCGGTCGCCGCGGCAGTTCAGGCGGACCCCGGGTCGGGTGTCGCGCCCGTGGCAGCGCGTGCAGTCGGTGCCCGCCGGGGTGACGCACGTGCCGACCGCGCAGACCAGGCGGTAGTTGTGCAGCTGCAGGACGACCCTGGCGCCGGCCTCCCGGGCGGCGGCGAGCGCCCGGGGACCGAAGGCCGGCCACAGGTTGTGGGCGTGGACCACCCGCGCGCCCGTGCGGCGCACGGCGCGGCCCACGTCGTCGGGATCGAGGCCGCCCCGCAGCAGGCCGGCGGCCGACCGCGCAGCGCCGAGGGCGGCCGAGTCCCGCTCGAGGAGCTCGGCCTCCTCCCCCAGGTGCTCGCGCACGAGCCACTGCTGGTCGGCGACGACGCGCTCCTCCCCGCCGGGCACGCGGTAGCGGTTGTGGAGGAAGAGGATCAGGCCGCGGACGCTACTCCGGACCACGGTTGGGACCATGGTGGCGCCATCCCCGCCATGACGACCGCCTCGATCATCATCCCCACCCGCCACCGGCCCGCCTACCTCGACGTGGCGTTGGCCTCCGTGGCACCCCCGGCCCACGCGGCGGGCGTCGAGGTGGTGGTCGTCGACGACGGCCCCGACGAGGCGACGTGGGCGGTGGCCGAGCGCCACGGCGCGCGCCTCGTGCTCGTCGAGGAGCCGGGGCGCGGCATCAACGTCGCGCGCAACGCCGGCGTCGCCGCGGCGACCGGGTCCGACTGGCTGCTCTTCCTCGACGACGACGTCGAGGTGCGCCCGGGCTGGCTCGCCGCGCTGCTGGCGGCCGCCGCGGCCGCCGCGCCCGACGTCGGCTTCCTCACCGGGCCCGTCCACGCGCGCTTCGAGGACCACCGCCTGCTCGGCTGCGGCCGTGAGCGTCCGCCGATCACGACGCTGGAGCTCGGCGACACGGACCGCGACGTCCCGACGGCGTACGGGGTGAACGTCGCGGTGCGGGCGAGCGTGCTCGCGCGCGCGGGGCGCTTCGACGAGTCGCTCGTGGACGGCGGCGACGAGGAGGAGCTCCTGCAGCGCTCCGGCGCGCGCATCCGCTACGTCGCCGCGGCAGCGGTCGACCACCGGCGCGCCGGGGACGACGCCCGGCTGCGCTCCCTCGCCGCGGCGCGCCGCGTGCGCGGTCGGGCCGCGCGGCGCTACGACGTGTCGCGCGGTGCCGCGCCGAGCCTGCGCGCGGAGCTGCTCGTGCTGCTCGGCTGCCTCGGCCACCTCGTGCGCCACCGCTGCGCCCAGGGGCTCGTCATGGCCGCGCACTCGCTCGGGCGCATCGAGGAGGCACGGAGGCCGACGCCGCGCGCGGTCGTCGCCGGCGTCGACGACTTCACCAGCGGCACCTCGGGGACCGTCGGGGGTCTGCGCGGTCGCGTCGCCCGCCTCCGCGACGTGGTGCTCGACCTGCGCGCGCGGGCCACGCTGCGGGCGACGCCGCCGCCCGCGCCCCGGCGGCGCGTGCTCGTCCTCGCGGTGGAGCGCCCGGACTCCGACCTGCCGGCCGCGCGCGCCGAGCTCGAACGCTCGGCCCACGACGTGGAGGTGCGGACGTCCGGGCTGGAGGGCCGCGGGAAGTTCGCCAACCTCAACGCGCTGCTCGGGGAGGGCGCGCGCGGCTTCGACTGGGTGCTCGTGCTCGACGACGACGTCGTCCTCCCGCGGGGCTTCCTCGACCGCTTCCTCGCCGAGGCCGAGCACGGCGACTTCGCCCTCGCGCAGCCCGCCCACCGGCTGCACTCCCACGCCGCGTGGCCGCACACCCGGCGGCGCTCGGGCTCCAGCGCGCGGGAGACGACCTTCGTGGAGATCGGGCCGGTCACGGCGTTCCGCGCGGACGCCGCCGCGACGCTGCTGCCCTTCCCCCCGGTCCGCATGGGCTGGGGCCTGGACGCCCACTGGGCGGCCGAGGCCGCCGCCCGAGGGTGGAAGATGGGGGTCGTGGACGCCACCCCGATCCTGCACCGGGTGCCCGTCGCCGCCTCCTACGGGCGCGACGAGGCGCTCGCTGAGGCTCGAGCCTTCCTCGCGGACCGCGACTACGTCGCGCGCGGGGACGTGCGGTGAAGGTCGTCGTCGTCGCGGAGTTCTACCCCCGCGCCAACGATCCCGTCATCGGCTTCTGGGCCCACCGCCAGGCGATGGCCGCCCGCGACGCGGGCGCCGACGTGCGCGTCCTGGTCATGCACCGGGTGATCCCGCCGCGCGCGACCGACGCGCGGCGCATGCCCGCGGCGATGCTCACGCTGCTGCGCCAGCCGCGCCGCGCGACGATCGACGGGATCGAGGTCGAGTACGTGCCGTTCGTCTCGCCACCGCGCTCGAGCTCCTACGGCACGTGGGGCGCGTGGGCGGCGCCGGGCCTCGCCCTCGCGCTGCTGCGCCTGCGCCGGCGCGGCTTCCGCTACGACCTCCTGCACGCCCACTACGCCGTGCCCTCCGGCGACGCGGTGCGGCGCATCCGCGATCGCGTGCGCAGGCCGACCCCGCTCGTCGTCAGCGCGCACGGCGGCGACGGCCTCTTCGACACGCTCGACTCGCCCAACGTCGCGCGCGCCTTCTCCGCTGCGCAGCTCGTGCTGTGCAACTCGCGCGGGACGGAGCGCCGCGCGCGGCGGGCCGGTGCGGGGCGCACGCGGATCGTCCACCTCGGCGCCGACGTGCCGGCCGAGCTGCCCGTCAAGCGCAGCGAGCCGACGCTCGTGACGCTGGCGCACCTCGTCGCGCGCAAGCGCCAAGGCGACGTGCTGCGCGCGATGTGGCTGCTGCGCGACCGCCAGCCGCGCCTGCGCTACCTCGTCATCGGCGACGGCCCGGAGCGCCGCGCGCTCGAGGCGCTCACCCAGCGCCTCGGCCTGGCCGACCGCGTGGAGTTCCGCGGCCAGCTGCCCAACCCGGAGGCCGTCGCGCTGGCCCACACCGGGCACCTGTTCGTGCTGCCGAGCATCGACGAGGCCTTCGGCGTGGCCTACACCGAGGCGATGGCCGGCGGGCTGCCCGCCATCGGCTGCCTCGGCGAGCCGGGACCGGCGGAGCTCGAGGACGCGGGGCCGGGCATGACGCTCGTGCCGCCCGGCGACATCGACGCGCTCGCCGCGGCGATCGACGCGGAGCTCAAGCTGCCGCCACGTGAGCAGCGCGAGCACGCTGCCGCCGCGCGCAAGACGATCCAGGAGCACTTCACGTGGGAGGCGTGCGGGGCGGCGACGGTGCGCGCCTACGCCGACGTCGTCGGCGCCTGAGCGGCTCCGCGTGCGATGAGGGGCCAAGCCCACCCCTCTGGTGGGTGGCACCGGTGCGCTGACGATGCGAGCTTCACGGTGTCCATGGCGCAGTGGCGCCGATCCCGTCGTGGAGGTGGCAGTGATGCGTGGCTCGTGGATCCTGGCCGGTGCGCTCTCGATCGCGGTGCTGCTCCCAGGAGCCGCGCAGGCCGACACGCCGGTGGCGATGTGCGTGCCGACGGCGGCCAACAAGCCGATCGTGACGCCCACCTCGGGGACCACGTGCGCGACGGGCACCGCGTACAAGCAGCTGGCGGTCCAGGCCGACCTGACCGCCGCGACGACGCGGATCACGGCGTTGGAGGCCAAGCTGGCCAGCGTCACCGCCGCGACGGTGAACGGGCAGCCCACGGTCACGTTCTCGGGCGTCAACGTCCGGGTCGTCAACGGGTCGGGCTCGACGACGACGCTCAACGGCAGGGGCAACCTGATCGTCGGCTACAACGACGCCCCGGGCAGCCAGACCGGCTCGCACAACGTCATCACGGGTCGCAGCCAGACCGCGACGAGCTACGGGTCGCTGCTCACGGGCGCCGCCAACGCGTCCAACGGCCCGCTGCAGGCGATCTCCGGCAACAACAACACGGCCGCGAGCGCGGCGGCCTACGCCTCCATCGCCGGCGGCTACAAGAACGTCGCCTCCAGTCGCCTCTCCTCGATCGGCGGCGGGTGCGAGAACACCACGGGCAGCGCGGCCCGGACCACCGACGCCTTCTGCACCGCCTCGGCGCAGGCCGGCCAGCTGCAGAGCGTCGGCGGCGGCGCCTACAACCGGGCATCGGGCACCTCCGCGGCCGTCGGCGGCGGAGCCCAGAACACCGCGGCCGGACGGTGGTCGGCGGTCACCGGCGGCTCCGAGGGCTTCGTGAACGGCACGTACGGCTCGATCGCGGGTGGCTTCTCCAACAGCGCGGCAGGGCAGTGGTCGTCCGTCCTCGGCGGCAGCACCAACACCACCTACGGCGACTACGGCTCGGTCAGCAGCGGCCGCGGGAACGCCGCCTACGACCCCTACGCCTCCGTGTCCGGCGGCTGCGCGAACGCCGCCGGCACGCAGGGCAGCTACGACCCCGTCGGGACCTGCCCGGAGAGCGGGGCGCAGAGCGCGACCGGCGGGTCCCAGAACAGCGTGATCGCGCCGTGGAGCTCGATCCTCGGGGGTCGCCTCGGGATCACCCGGGCGCCGACGTCGTCGATCCTCGGCGGGTACGACAACCGGACCGCGGGCTCGAGCGACACCACGGGTGAGCGCGCGACGATCGCCGGCGGCGCCTCGAACCGCACCTACGCGGCGGATGCGCACATCGCCGGCGGAGAGGCGGGGAGCGTCGAGGGGTACGCCGGGTCGATCCTCGGCGGCTCGTCCGGGCGGATCTACGCCGGAGGCCGGTGGGCCACGGTCCTCGGCGGCAACGGGGCCGCGACGAACACGGAGTACGCCCGCGTTCCCTAGTCGCGCGTCGCCTGGCGATCCGAGCGTCGTGCTGGGGCCGCGCGAGTTCCTCCTGGACACCCGACCGGACGCTCGGCTAGCGTCGCGCCATGCCCCTCGGACTGCTGCTCATCATCATCGGCATCGTCATCGGCGTGCTGCTGAACTACCCGCTCGGCATCGTGGTCGTGATCATCGGGCTGGTCCTGCTGCTCGTGCCGAACCTCCGCGGCGCGACGACCTACGGCCGCCGCCGGTAGCGCTCAGGCGGCGGGAGCCGCCCGCAGCTCCTCCAGGTCCGCCGCGACCATCTCCCCCACCGTCTGCTCGAACGGGATCTCGCACACCCACCCGAGCCGCTCGCGCGCCAGCGAGGCGTCACCGACCAGCGCCCACCGATCCGGCGGGCGCACGAACGCTGCGTTCACCCGCACCTTCGGCTCGACGCCAGCGGCCGCACAGGCCAGCGCCACGAGGTCGCCGACCGTCCGCCCGATCCCGCTGGCGAAGACGACATCACCCGGCTCCTCGGCGTTCGCCAGCAGCTCGAGCCCGCGCACGACGTCGCGCGCGTCGGACCAGTCGCGGATCGCGTCGAGGCTGCCGAGCTCGAGGTCCTCCTGCAGGCCGAGCGCCATGGACGCGGCGCCGCGCGTGACCTTGCGGGGCAGGAAGCGCGGCGGCCGGCGCGGCGACTCGTGGTTGAAGGTGATCGCGCTGGAGGCGTGCAGGCCACGGGCGCGGTAGGCGCCGACGAGC
>CAXUES010000109.1:0-431 GCA_964250185.1 uncultured Solirubrobacteraceae bacterium
CACCTCGAAGGCGTGGGCGAGCATGAGCCGCTTGGCCTCCACGTTGATCCCCGTGCCGTGCGCGGCGCGTGCGAGCCACGTCCAGCCGATCTCCACGCCGCGGTCCGCCTCGCGCAGGGTGAGGAAGCGGGTGGAGCCGACGAGCTCGCCCGAGGCCAGCGACCGCGTGGCGTAGGCGTGCTCGGTCCCGGCCTCCGACGCGGTGAGCGCCGCGCGCCACCACGAGCCGAAGCCGCGGCGCGTGTCGGTGCCCGGCGCCGTCCAGCGCCACAGCTCGGGATCCTGCGCCACCGCCCACAGGCCCGGCTCGTGCTCCTGGCCGAGGGGCTCCAGGCGCACGCGCGCGCCCGCGAGGGGCCCGGAGAGCGGCTGCGGCCAGGCGGTCAGACCGCGCCGCCCGCGGCGGCGGGCGCGCCGGCGTCCTCGCCCTG
>CAXUES010000109.1:441-1192 GCA_964250185.1 uncultured Solirubrobacteraceae bacterium
CCGCCCGCGGGATGCTCGCGTGCGAGCCACTCCTCCGCGCGCAGCGGGTCGGCCGCGCAGCGCTCCACGACGCGCAGGAGGTCGGTCATGGTGGCGACCTCCTCGACCTGCTCCTTGAGGAACCACTGCAGGAACTGCTCGGACTGGAAGTCGGCCGACTCGCGCGCGACGCCGACCAGCGCGGAGATCTGGTCGGTGACGCGGCGCTCCTGGGTGAGCGCAGTGCGCACGGGCTCGACGATGTCGGCGAACTGCGACTGCGGCGCGCCCGCGCCCGGCAGCACGACGTCGGCGTCCTGGTCGAGGAGGTACTGCACCATCATCATCGCGTGGTTGCGCTCCTCGAGGGCCTGCGCGTAGAAGAACGCAGCGAGGCGGGGGAGCGTCTCGGCGTCGTAGTGGACGGCGACCGCGACGTACTGCTGGGAGGCGGCGAACTCGTGGCCGACCTGCTCGGTCAGCTTGGCGACGAAGGCGGGGCTGGGCATCGGCACCGACGGTACATGGCGCGCAGGCGTCCCGCGCGACGCGTTAGGCGTCCCTAAGCTCCACGGCACATGCCCGTCGTCGCCCCGGACGCCACCCGCCAGGTCAAGGCCAAGGCCAAGTGCTGCAAGGACAAGCCGCGCTGCAAGACCTGCCCCGTCGTGCTCAAGCGGCTGGAGCAGGCGGGCCTGGCCGAGCGCGTCGACAAGCGCACCTACCTCGTGGACGCGTCGGTCAAGAAGGCCGACGTCAAGCCGTTCCGCAA
>CAXUES010000109.1:1202-8140 GCA_964250185.1 uncultured Solirubrobacteraceae bacterium
CTGACCGACCGGGCACGCGGATAGGCTGGACGGCCATGCCGACCTCACTTGTGACCGGCGCGGCCGGGTTCCTCGGCTCGCACCTCTGCGACGCCCTCATCGCCAAGGGCCACCGCGTCATCGGCGTGGACAACCTGGAGACGGGCTCGCTGACCAACGTCGAGCACCTGCGCGACCCGGCGCAGTTCCGCTTCGAGCAGCTCGACATCGTCTCGCCGTACTTCATCGACGAGCACGTCGACTTCGTCTACCACCTGGCCTCCCCGGCCAGCCCGATCGACTACCTGCGCCTGCCGCTGCACACGCTGAAGGTCGGCTCGCACGGCACGCACCACACGCTCGGCCTGGCCAAGAAGCACCGCGCGCGCTTCCTGCTGGCCTCCACGAGCGAGGTCTACGGCGACCCGCAGGTCCACCCGCAGTCCGAGGACTACTGGGGCCACGTCAACCCGATCGGCCCGCGCGGCGTCTACGACGAGGCCAAGCGCTACGCCGAGGCCCTGACGATGGCCTACCACCGCCAGCAGGGCGTGGACACGGCGATCATCCGGATCTTCAACACCTACGGCGCGCGCATGCGGCCCAACGACGGCCGCGCGATCCCGACCTTCATGCGCCAGGCGCTGCAGGACCGCCCCATCACCGTCTTCGGCGACGGCTCGCAGACGCGGTCCTTCACCTACGTCGACGACCTGATCGCCGGGATGATCGCCCTGAGCGAGAGCGGCCACCACCTCCCGACGAACATCGGCAACCCGAACGAGTTCACGCTGCTCGAGCTGGCCGAGCAGGTCATCGAGATCACCGCGTCGAAGTCCGAGGTCGTGTACGAGGCGCTCCCCGAGGACGACCCCAAGGTGCGCCGCCCCGACATCTCCAAGGCGACCGACCTGCTGGGCTGGGCGCCCACGACCGAGCTGCGGGAGGGCCTGCAGCGCACCCTCGACACCTCCGGCCGGGATGTCCTGGCCGGCCTGGCCCGCTAGCGTCGAACGGCCCGATCGCGTGCCCGAGCGCGACCTTCCGTCGCCGCGCGCGTTGCAGCACCCGACCATGTCCCCGTCCGAGCTCAAGCCCCGCGAGGCCACCGACGCCGCCGAGGCGACCCCCGTGGCCACCACGGTCCTGCCGGACATCGACCGCGATGTCCGCGCGCGGCGGCCGCCCGTGCTCGGCTTCCTGCTGCGCTGGGTCACCCTGCGCCGCCTCACGCGGGTCGCCTCCCTGCTGGTGCTCGACTTCGCCGGGCTCTTCGGGGCGATCTTCGTCGCGCTGTGCGTGAAGGCGGCGCTGCTGGACGACTGGGCGCCGAGCGAGTCCCTCCACGAGGCCCGCAGCACCGTCTCGTTCGGCTACCTGGTCACCGTGCTGCTCTTCGCGCGCTCGAGCCTGTACGCCGAGCGCGGCCAGCGACCGGGCCTGTCGGTCATCGTCGCGTCGCTGTTCCAGACGACGTTCGTCACGCTGATCTTCGCGCTGGTCAACGGCCAGCAGTTCTCCAGCTACTACATCTTCTGGGGCACGCTGGTCTTCGCCGTGGTGCTCATCGGCGTCCTGCGCGGCATCTACGAGCGCATCACGGGCGTCCTGCTGCGCGCCGCGGGCTACCACCGCCGCGCGGTGCTCGTCGGGACCGGGCACCACATCGAGGCCGTCGCCCACGCGTTGGCCGACGCGCCCGACGGCGACGGCATCGACGTGCGCGGCTTCGTGTCGCTCACCCCGCGGCCCGACAACGGCCTGCGCTCGCTGGGGACCATCGCCGAGATCGAGCAGATCCTCACCGAGAACCGCATCGACGAGATCATCATCGCCGACCCCGACTTCCCCGAGCAGCAGGCGGTGGAGCTCGTGGACCGCGCCCACCAGCGCGGCGTGCGGGTGCGGGTCGCGCCGTCGACCATGGGCCTGCTCATGCACCGCGGCGAGTTCGTCCCGGGGCAGACCGTGCCGCTCTTCGAGCTGCAGCCGCCGGTCTTCGACGGCATCGACTTCGCGGTCAAGCGGATCTTCGACGTCGCGGTCTCGACGATCGTGCTGCTCGTCCTCTCGCCGCTGCTGGCCGCCATCGCGGTGGCGGTGTGGATCTCCTCGCGCGGGCCGGTCATCTACCGCTCCGTGCGTCCCGGCATCGGCGGCAAGCCGTTCGCCTGCTTCAAGTTCCGCACGATGTACCAGGACGCCGACCAGCGCCAGGCCGACCTGGAGTCGCTCAACGAGGCCAACGGCGCGCTGTTCAAGATCCGCGACGACCCGCGCATGACGCCGGTCGGGCGGCTCCTGCGCCGCTACTCGCTGGACGAGCTGCCCCAGCTCGGCAACGTCGTCAAGGGCGACATGTCGCTCGTCGGCCCGCGTCCGCTGCCCCAGCGCGACTACGACCGCCTCGAGGACTGGCACAAGAAGCGCTACCTCGTGCTGCCGGGGATCACCGGCCTGTGGCAGGTGTCCGGGCGCTCCGAGCTGGACTTCGACGACCTCGTGCGCCTCGACTTCCTCTACCTCGAGCGGTGGTCGCCGTTCCTGGACCTGACGATCCTCGTCAAGACGGTCCCCGCGGTCTTCACGCGCCACGGCGCGTTCTGAGCACGCGCTGAGTTCCGCGTCGTCGCGCGGCGGGCAGGTCGTGCGCATGGCCGATCGCCCTGCTGCCGTCATCTTCGACATCGACGGGACGCTGATCTCCACCGGCGGCGCCGGCGGCCGCGCGTGGGACCGCGCGGCCAAGCGCCTCTACGGCAGGCCCGCCGACATCACCGAGTTCACCGACACGGGGATGACCGACCCGCAGGTGGCCACCGAGGTCTTCAGGTACGTCCACGACGCCGAGCCGACGCAGGAGCAGCTCGAGCTGCTCTTCGCCAATTACCTGTGGTTCATCCCGGACGAGGTGCAGGCCTCGGAGGGCTACCACGTGCTCGACGGCGCCCGCGAGACGCTGCAGGCCGTGCGTGACGCGGAGCTCCCCGTCGGGATCGTCACGGGCGCGCTGGAGCCCGCCTCGCACGTCAAGCTCGGCCGGGGGCAGCTCAACGGCCTGCTGGACTTCGGCGGCTTCGGCTCGGACTCGCCCGACCGCGCGGAGATCACCCGCGTGGCCATCGCCCGCGCGAGCGACTGGGCGGGCCGCGAGCTCGATCCGGCCGAGTGCATGGTCGTCGGCGACACCCCGAAGGACATCGAGGCGGCCCACGCGGTCGGCGCGATCGCCGTCGGCGTCGCGAGCCACAAGTACACCCGCGAGCAGCTCGCCGAGGCGGGGCCGGAGCACCTCCTCGACGACCTCACGCAGGCGTTCCCCGGGCTCTAGGCGGCGCCGGCGCGCCCGGCCTGGGCGACGAGCTCGGCCACCCCGCCGGTCCACGTCGGCCCGTGGCCGACGAGCACGGTGCGCGCGCCGGTGGCGGCGAGCGCCGGGAGCGAGGCCTGGTTGCGCGCGACGTCGGCCGTGGCCGCCCGCGCGACCAGCCGCGGCCCGCGCCGACCGGTGTACGGATCCAGCGTCACGACCGCGTCGCCGGCGATGAGCACGTCGCGGTCGGGGAGGTGCAGCGCGACGTGGCCGTCGGTGTGGCCGGGGCAGGCGATGACCTGCGGCGAGCCCGGGACGTCCAGGACGTCGCCGTCGTGGAAGGTCGTGACCTCGCCGACGGGCGGCGCGAGCACCGCCCGGTTGGCCAGGAACGCGAGGCCGTAGGGCAGCGCGCCGGGCCGCACGAGGTAGAGCCCACGCGGGCGCTCGTGGAGGTAGCGCATCGGGTGGCGCGACAGCGGCTCGTCGGCGACGTGGACGTGCACGGGCAGCCCGTAGGTCGTGCGCAGGCGCTCGGCGATCCCGACGTGGTCGAAGTGCGCGTGGGTGAGCACGAGGGCCCGCAGGTCGTCCGGGGTGCGCCCGAGCCTGCCGAGCGCCTCCTGCAGCGAGCGCCACGACGTGGGCACGCCCGCGTCGACGACGGTCAGCTCGCGGCCGTGGTCGGCCTCGACGAGGAACCAGCTCACGTTGGCGTCCTCGATCCGGTGGACGCCAGGGACGACGTCGAGCTCGATCATGCCCGGCGGCTACCCGCCACCCGCGCGCTGCCACACTGCGGGGGTTGTCCGACGACCTCGAGACCGACGCGGCGCCGCCGCGCGAGCAGCGCCGCGGCCTGCAGGCCCTGGGCTGGGCCGTCTCGATCATCTGCGTGGCGGGCGTCGTGTGGTGGGCGCTGCGCCAGCCCGCGCCGACCTTCCCGACCTCCGCGGGCGACCTGGCCTGGATCGGCCTGGCCGTCGTGGTCTACGCGCTGTGCACGCTGCTGCGCGGGGAGCGCTGGCGGCTGCTGCTCGAGGACGTCGACGCGCACCCCTCCCGCGCCGACGCCATCGCGCTGATGGCCGTGGGCTACATGGGCAACAACGTGCTGCCCGCCCGCGCGGGGGACGTCATGCGCGTCGTGCTCATGGCGCCCCGCGCCGCCACGACCAAGCGCCACGTCGTCGGCACGCTGCTGGCCGAGCGCCTGCTCGACATCGCCGTGCTCGGGGTGATGTTCCTCGTGCTCGTCTTCACGGTGGCCGGCGGGGCGGGCCTGCCGCACGGGGACACGCTCATCCTGCTCGTGGTCGTCCTCGTGGCGGCGGTCGTCGCGCTCGGGATCGGGGTGCTGATCGCCCAGCGCCGCGGGCTGCTCGCACGGGCCAAGGCGTTCATCGCGCCGATGGCCGTCTCCACCGTGCAGCTGCGCGGCGCCCACGGCGCGCGGATGCTCGGGATCACCGTGCTCGTGTGGCTCGGCGAGGCGGTCGTGTGGGGCTCGGTCACCGTGGCGCTGCACCTCGGGGCGACGCCGCTGCAGGCGCTCTACCTCGTGGCCCTCGCGTCGATGTTCTCGCTCATCCCGTCGGGGCCCGGCTACGCCGGCACCCAGGACGCGGCCGCCGCGATCGGCATCCGCGTCATCGGCGGCACCGCCGCGCAGAGCGTGACCTACATCGTGCTCGTGCGCTTCGTGCTCTTCGTGCCGATCACGCTCGCCGGGCTCATCCTGCTCGGCGTGCGCTACGGCGGGATGAAGGCCTTCCGCCGGCAGGACCCGCAGGACGCCGTCGCACCCGCGGCGGCCTGAGGGTCGAGCCGGCGGCGCGACCGCCGGCTAGTTGACCAGGAAGGAGAAGTCGTTGTCGGTCGCGGTGAAGTCGCCGTCGTCCTTGACGAGCGTCGTGAAGACGAAGCCCTGGGACGTGGCCGGGCAGCCGTCCGTGGTCCCCGTCTCCGCAGCGGCCGTCGATGCGTCGCCGTCGGTGCCGATGGTCACCGACAGGTTCTTGACGTCGATGGCTCCGCCTCCGGTGATGCAGTAGAGGCCCGCGCTCGGGTGGGTGATCGCGAAGGCGCCCTTCTGGTCGGAGATGGAGCCGCCGCGCGAGACGAAGCCGTAGCCGAGCGCTGCGCCCGGGGCTCCGGCGGCGCCCGGCGCGCCCGGCGCGCCGGCCGGTCCCGCGGGACCGGCGACGCCTGCCGCACCGGCCACACCGGCGGCGCCGGCCGGGCCGGCCTTGCCCCTGAGCGACTTCAGGACGCTGGGGGACACCTGCTTGGTCGAGGTGAGCAGGTACTTCTTGGCCGCGAAGGCGGTGCCGCTGGTCGACATGACGAGGGCGAGGAGGGCGACGGCCATCGCCGGGGACATGCGCGGGATCTTCATGGGAGACGCTCCGTGTCTGGGGGAACCGCCCGACCTCGTCGGGGGAGGAGGCGGCGAGCCTCCCAGGCGACCAACTTCCTGCCAATCGCCAGAACTGGGGAGCTTGCGGCCCTGACGGGCTCCCGGGGTGCCTCAGCGCGGCCGGGCGGCCGCGGCGTCCTCGTAGACCGCCCACGTCGCCTCCGCGGCGTCGCGCCAGGTGAACGCGCTGGGCTCGGGCGCGGGGCGCATCGCGGCGTGCGCGGCGGCGACGAGGCCGGTGAGGTCGTCGCGGTCGACGAAGGTCGCGCGGTCGGCGAGGACCTCGCGCAGCGCGGGGAGGTCGCAGGCAACCACGGGCGTGCCGCAGGCGATCGCCTCCACGGTCGGCAGGCCGAAGCCCTCGTCGTCGGAGGGGAAGACGAGCGCGCGCGCCCCGGAGTAGATCGCCGCGAGGTCGTCGTCGGGGACGAGGCCGGTGATCGTCACGCCGCGGCGCTCGCCGAGCGCCTGCGCCCACTCCCGCGCCGGGCCGACGAGGACCAGCGGCAGCTCGTGGGGGATCTCCAGCAGCGGCAGCACGCGCTTGCGCGGCTCGGGGCGCTCCAGCCCACCGACCCACACGAGGTACTCGTCGGGCAGGGAGTAGCGCCGGCGCGCGTCGGCGACCTCGGCGGCGGTCCGCGGGTGCATCGACGGCGCCGCGGCCTCGGGGATCGTCACGATCCGCGCCGGGTCGATGCGCAGGTGGTCCTGCGCGTCGGCGCCGACGGCATCGGTCGGGACGATCACGCGATCGGCGCGCTGCACCGCGAGGTAGCGCAGGCCGAAGCGCCGCCCCGTGCGCAGGTAGTCCATGCGGCGCTTGAGCGGCATGAGGTCGTGCAACGTGACGACCTGCGGGATCGCGCAGCGCACGGCGGCGCCCTCCATCCACGGCGCGTGGAAGACGGTCCCGTGGCGCGGGCGGTGGCTCGCGACGACCTGCCGGTCGCCCGCGGTCTCGCGCAGCGCCTCGAGCAGGCTGCGGATGTACCGGCCGACCCCTCGGGGGTCGTCGGCGCCGCGCGCGTCGAAGGCGATCTTCATGTCGCCGCAGATCGCTCGCGCATCGAGCGGGGACCCTACCCGCGCCCGCACGCGCGCGCAGCCTCGACGCGCGGGGCCGGAGATCTCCCGGGGGCTCAGCCGCCGGAGCGCAGCGCGGCGGCGGCAACGATGAAGAACAGCGGGACGGTGACCAGCGCGTGGTTGGCCATCTGGATCAGC
>CAXUES010000109.1:8150-8645 GCA_964250185.1 uncultured Solirubrobacteraceae bacterium
CGAGTTCGCGCGACAGGCGGGCCGCCTCGGCCGACCGCGGGTCGAGGTACAGCGCGGGGCCGAGCGCCGTCAGCGCGGCGGGCGCGGCACCGCCGCGGTTGAGCTCGAAGTCGGCCAGGCGGATCCACGGCGCCGGGTTGCGCGGCTGCAGGGCAACCGCGCGCTGCAGCGCCGCGCGGGCCGCGGGCAGGCGGTTCGTGCTGGACTCGATCGCGGCGAGCTCGTACAGCGGCTCGACCGAGAGCGGGTCGATGTCCGCGGCGCGCTCCGCGGTGCGGCGGGCCTCCGCGGCCTTCCCCGCCACGAGCTGGTTGAGCGCCTGCTCCCCGGTGCTCACCGCGCGTTGGGGCTGCAGCGTCGTCCAGGCGAGCAGCAGCCCGAGCACGACGGTCGCGGCAGCTGCGACGGCCGCCGGGCGGGAGCGCAGCGCGACGCGCAGCTCCGGCAGCCGGGGCCGCGGCACGGAGGCCGCCACCCGGTCGGCGGGCAGCGGCC
>CAXUES010000110.1:0-5202 GCA_964250185.1 uncultured Solirubrobacteraceae bacterium
GCCCGCGCAGATGTGATGTCGTCACGCCGGGTCGCGCCGGGGGACGAGGACGAGCCGCTTGAACTCGGCGACCAGGACGCCGTCCTGGTTGAGCACCCGGGTGTGCACGCGCACCGTGCCGCGGTCGCCCTTGGAGCGCGACTCGCGCTTCTCCAGGACCTCCGACTCGGCGTAGAGCGTGTCGCCGTGGAAGACCGGCGCCGGGTGGGAGAGCTCCTCGGTGGCGAGGTTGGCGATCGCCTTGCCCGACACGTCGGAGACGGACATGCCCAGGGCGAGCGAGTAGACGTACGGCCCGACCACGACGTTGCGGCCCTGCTGGGACTGGCCCGCGTAGACGTCGTTGATGTGCAGCGGGTGGTGGTTCATCGTGATGAGGCAGAACAGGTGGTCGTCCGCCTCGGTCACCGTCTTGGCCGGCCAGTGCCGGTAGACGTCGCCGACCTCGAACTCCTCGAGGTAGCGGCCGTAGGGATGGCCGCCGGAGGCCTCGCGCTCGCGCTGGTCGGTGCTGAAGTCGCTCATCTGCGCCCGGCAGGTTATGGGACTCCGCTCTAACTTGACGGCCGGTAGGTTCAGGCCATGCGCTCCCCGAGGGACTTCTTCAAGCCGCTGTGCGTCGGCGCGCCCGAGCCGCTGCGGGAGATCCCGCTGCTGCCGTCGCGGATGATCCACTTCTTCGACGGCTCCAACGAGAAGATGCTCGGCAAGCTCCCCGACATCGCCTCCAAGGCCGACATCGTCCTGGGCAACCTCGAGGACGCGGTGCCGATCGACCGCAAGGAGGCGGCCCGCGCGGGCCTCGTCAGGGCCGGTCGCGAGCTCGACCTCGGCTCGGCGCAGCTGTGGTCGCGCGTCAACGCGCTGGACTCGCCGTGGGTGCTGGACGACCTCACCACGATCGTCGGCGAGATCGGCGACCGCATCGACGTGATCATGGTCCCCAAGGTCGAGGGGCCCGAGGACATCCACTACGTCGACCGCCTCCTCGCCCAGCTCGAGGCGCGCCACGCGATCGAGCGCCCGATCCTCGTCCACGCGCT
This sequence comes from uncultured Solirubrobacteraceae bacterium, assembly GCA_964250185.1. Lineage (GTDB taxonomy): Bacteria > Actinomycetota > Thermoleophilia > Solirubrobacterales > Solirubrobacteraceae > Paraconexibacter. The sequence continues at coordinate 1,044 of CAXUES010000110.1, forward strand.
GCTGGAGACCGCCGCCGGCGTCAACAACGTCGAGCAGATCGCGGCCGCGTCGCCGCGCATGCAGGGCATGAGCCTCGGCCCGGCCGACCTCGCGGCCTCGCGGCGCATGAAGACCACGCGCGTGGGTGGCGGCCACCCGGGCTACGTGACGATCGACGATCCCGACCCCGCGAACCCCGACGCCCCCCGCGCCATGGCCCAGCAGGACCTCTGGCACTACACGCTCGGGCGCATGGTCGACGCCTGCACGGCCAACGGGATCTTCCCCTTCTACGGGCCCTTCGGCGACATCAAGGACGTCGCCGCCTGCGAGGTGCAGTTCCGCGCCGCCTTCCTCATGGGCTGCGTCGGCACCTGGTCGCTGCACCCCGTGCAGATCGACATCGCGCGCAAGGTCTTCTCCCCCGAGCCCGACGAGGTCGCCTTCGCCAAGCGCATCATCGAGGCGATCCCCGACGGCGCCGGCGTCCACATGATCGACGGCAAGATGCAGGACGACGCGAGCTGGAAGCAGGCCAAGGTCCTCGTCGACCTGGCGACCATGCTCGCCAAGGACGACCCCGAGCTCGGCGAGGCGTACGGGCTCTAGCCCGCGTCAGGGGCGCGGCTCGAGCGGCAGGCGCCCGGCGACGCCGGAGACCTCGCACACCCGCAGCACGGCGTCGGACGGGACCAGCGTCCACTCCAGGCCCGGCGCCTGGCGCTCGCGGTGCAGCACGAGCAGCAGCTGCAGGCCGGTCGAGTCCATGAACCCCACGCCGGAGAGGTCCAGGCGCAGCGGACCGGGGGTGCGCGCGACGTCGTCGAGGGCCGCGCGCAGCTCCGGCACCGTGGCGAGGTCGACCTCACCGGCGACGCGCAGCTCCGCGCGTCCGTCGGTGGTGGTGAGGTCGATGTCGAGGAGGATGGCGGGCGGCAGTCGGAGGCGATCGCGCCAGGCCATCGGCCCCGGCGGGACCTCCGACCTTAGCCCGGGAGGACGTACCCCGCGGCCTCGCCCGAGCGTGCGATGCGCTCGGCCATCTTGCGGTTGGCCTCGTCGATCATCTCCCCCTCGAACATCGCCGCGCCCCGGCCGCCCTCGTCGGCGGCCTCGCGGTAGGCGGCCAGCATCGCCTCCGCGCGCTCCCACTCCTCGCGGGTCGGCGTGAAGACCTCGTTGACGATGGCGATCTGCCCCGGGTGGATCGTCCACTTGCCGTCCATGCCGAGCGCCGCGGCCAGGCGCGAGCGCTCGCGCAGGCCGTCCTCGTCCTTGACCGCGCCGTAGGGGCCGTCGATGGCCTGGATGCCCGCGGCGCGCGCGGCGACGACCAGGCGGGAGTAGACGTAGTTGAGGTGGTCGCCGGGGTAGCCCGTGGGCGCGCCGCCGATCGTCGTGATCGGGATGCCGATCGAGGCGGAGTAGTCGCCCGGGCCGAAGATGAGCGTCTCCATGCGCGGCGACGCGGTGGCGATCTGCTCGCAGGCCAGCAGGCCGCGGGCGTCCTCGATCTGCGCCTCGATGCCGATCCGCCCGACCGGCAGGCCCGTGGCCCGCTCGATCTGGGTCAGCAGCTTGTCGGTCATCTCGACGTCGCCCGGCGTCTGGACCTTCGGCAGCATGATCGCGTCGAGCTGGCTGCCGGCCTGCTCCACCACGTCGATGAGGTCGCGGTAGTAGAAGGGCGTGTCGGTCGCGTTGACGCGCACCACGACCGTCTTGTCGCCGAAGTCCAGCTCGTGCAGGGCCGTGATGATGCGCCCGCGCGCCTCCTCCTTCTCCGAGACGGCGACGGCGTCCTCGAGGTCGAGGAAGAGCGAGTCGGCGTCCAGGCTCGGCGCCTTGGCCAGGAAGCGCTCGCTCGAGCCCGGGACGGCGTGGGTGGTGCGGCGCGGTCGGGTCATGTGACGGGCGATCCTGCCAGGCAGGCGGTCAGGACGGCCTGACGCCGCGCAGGGCGCGGGCGGCCACGTCGGCCACGAGCGCCTCGCGGCGGGCCGGGTCCAGGACGCCGCCGTTGAGCAGCGCCGCCAGGCCGTGCAGCGCGGCGAAGAGCGGGATCCCGACGTCGTCGATGTCCCCCGGCTCGATCTCGCCGCGCTCCTGCCCGTCGGCCACGACGGCGAAGATCTCGGTGAACGCCTCCTCGGAGGCCGCGAGGACCGCGTCGGCGCCCGCGCGGTGCTTGCCGGCGAACATGAGCTCGAGCAGCGCGGCGTGGTCGGTGGCGAACGTGACGTAGGCCGAGGCGACTGCGGCGAAGCGCGCGGCGAAGTCGCCGCAGGTCGCGGTGGCCGCCCGCAGCGCGACGCCGAGCTGCTCGAAGCCACGGAGGGCGAGCGCGTCGAGGAGCTCCTGGCGGCCGGCGAAGTGCCGCCGGGGGGCGGCGTGGCTCACCCCGACGTCGCGGGCGAGCTCGCGCAGGGAGAGCGCCTCGAGCCCGCGCTCGGCCAGCGTGGACTCCGCCCGGTCGAGCAGCTCCTCGCGCAGGTTGCCGTGGTGGTAGGCCCGCGTCGCCACGCACGGACCCTACCGGTCATGTTGCCATCGGCTACATTGCAGCCCTTGAGCTCCTCCAAGTGGACCGCCGCCGACCTCCCCGACCTCTCGGGCCAGACCGCCGTGGTGACCGGCGCGAACTCCGGGATCGGCCGCATCACCGCCCGCGAGCTGGCCCGCGCCGGCGCGCACGTCGTGCTCGCCGTCCGCGACACCGCCAAGGGCGAGGCGGCCACGCAGGACTTCACCGGGTCGCACGAGGTCCGCCGGCTGGACCTCTCCGACCTCTCCTCGGTGCGGGCGTTCGCCGACGGGTGGTCGGGCGACCTCGACGTGCTCGTCAACAACGCGGGGGTCATGGCGATCCCCGAGGCGCGCACGGCCGACGGCTTCGAGATGCAGCTCGGCACGAACCACCTCGGCCACTTCGCGCTGACCAACCTGCTGCTCCCCCACGTCACGCGGCGCGTCACGACGGTCGCCTCGCAGGCCCATCGCCAGGGCACGATCGACCTCGACGACCTCAACTGGGAGCGTCGGGAGTACAAGGCGTGGGCCGCCTACGGCCAGGCGAAGCTCGCCAACCTCCTCTTCACGCTGGAGCTCCAGCGCCGCCTGACGGAAGCAGGCTCGAACGTCACGGCCACGGCCGCGCATCCCGGCTACGCCGCGACGAACCTCCAGAGCCGCACGGGCAACCCCCTCCAGCACGTCGGGATGCTCATCGCCAACCGCGTCATCGCCCAGAGCGACGCCGACGGCGCGCTGCCCACCCTCTACGCCGCGACGATGGAGCTCCCGCCGGCCAGCTACGTCGGCCCGGACGGCTTCCAGGAGAGCCGGGGCGCCCCGACGCTCGTCGGGCGCACCGCCGAGGCGTCGGATCCCGCGGTCGCCCGCGCGCTGTGGACGGCCTCGGAGGAGCTCACGGGCGTCAGCTGGCCGCAGGAGGCCGTGGCCGCCTGATCGCGGGGTAGCCTCGGCCCCCGATGCCGGAGCTGCCCGAAGTGGAGACCGCGCGCGCGCTCATCGCCGCGCGCGGCCTCGAGCGCGAGATCGTCGACGTCGACGACACCGACAGCTACGTCTGCCGGCCGTTCCTGCCGGGGCAGATCGCCGACGCGCTGACCGGCACGCGCCTGGTGACCGCGCGGCGGCGGGGCAAGACCATGTGGTTCGACACCGAGCGCGGCCCCGTGCTGGGCCTGCACCTCGGCATGGCCGGGCGCATCTACATCGACGAGGACTCCGCCGGGGACCCCGTCAAGTACTCCAAGGTCGAGACGGGCAAGGCGCCCAACCCCGTCTGGGCGCGCTTCACCCTGCACTTCGGCGACGGCGGCTCGCTCGTGCTCTTCGACAAGCGCCGCCTCGGCCGCGCGGTGCTCGATCCCGACCTGAGCGCCCTCGGGCCCGACGCCATGGAGATCACCCGCGAGCAGTTCCGCGAGCGCGTGGGCCGCGGCGGCGCCCCGCTGAAGGCGCGGATCATGGACCAGTCGGTGCTGGCGGGCGTCGGGAACCTCCTGGCCGACGAGCTGCTGTGGCAGGCCCGGCAGCCGCCGCTGCGCCCCGCGGGCGACCTCGCCGAGGAGGAGCTCGACGAGCTGCGGCGCGTCATGCGCGCCTCCACCCGCCGGGCGACTCCGCGCCCGCGGACGCGGTGGTGTCCGTTCC
>CAXUES010000110.1:5212-8645 GCA_964250185.1 uncultured Solirubrobacteraceae bacterium
AGGCCGGGCAACTCGGCCCCGACGACCTCACCCGGTTACGTCGCGAGCTGCGCGCGGCGATCAAGCACGCGATCCGCCTGGGCGGCGTGCACCACGGCGAGGTCATCCCCTACCGGGCGCGCGGGGAGGCCTGCCCGCGTTGTGGCGCTGACATGGTCAGGGGGACGATCGGGGGGCGCACGACCTGGTGGTGCAACGCCGAGCAGGCCTGGGCGTAGTGTCCTGATGTGCAGCGCGAGGAGACGTCCGTGACGGCGATGAAGTGGTGGGGCTGGGGATCGGAGCAGGTCGCCTTCGACCACGCCGACAAACCGGCGTTCCGCCCGTTCGTCGAGCGCAAGCTCGGCGTGGACGTCGACCGCCCGGGCACCGGCGTGCCCGCCTTCGCCGACCTCGACGTCGCGCCGTCGGGGCTGGACGATGCGCTGCGCGCCGAGCTGGAGGACGCGGTGGGCGCCGCCCACGTCTCCACCGACGACCACGACCGCGTCGTCCACGGCCGCGGCAAGAGCATCCGCGACCTCATCCACCAGCGCGCGGGCGAGCTCGGCCGGCTGCCCGACGTCGTCGTCCGTCCTGCCGACGAGGCGGCCTGCACCGCGGTGCTCGCCGCGGCGCTGGAGGCCGACGCGGTCGTCATCCCCTTCGGCGGCGGCTCGAGCATCTCGGGCAGCCTCGAGGCCCCGGCCGACGAGGAGCGCACGGTCATCTCCGTCGACCTCGGGCGCATGGACCGGGTGCTGTCCGTCGACCCGGTCTCGCGCCTGGCCACCATCCAGGCCGGCGCCTTCGGCCCGGCGATCGAGGAGCAGCTCGGCGCGCAGGGCTGGACGCTCGGGCACTTCCCGGACTCCTTCACGTTCTCCACGCTCGGCGGCTGGATCGCCACGCGCTCCTCGGGCATGCAGTCCGACCGCTACGGCGACGTCGCCGACCTCACGCGCGGCATGCGCGTCGTCACCCCGACCGGCACCCTGGCCGTCCGCCCGCTCCCCGGCACCTCGACCGGCCCGAGCGTCCGCGAGATGGTGCTCGGCAGCGAGGGCCGGCTCGGCGTCATCACCGAGGCCACGGTGCAGGTGCACCGCGTCCCGGCCGAGCGCACGATCCTGGGTTACCTCTTCCCCACGTGGTCGGCCGGCCTGGCCGCCATGCGCGACATCGCCGCCAGCGAGGCGTCCCCGTCGATCACGCGCGTGTCCGACGCGGCCGAGACGCAGTTCTCCTTCGCCACCAAGAAGGGCGGCGGCGGGATCGCCGACGCCGCGCAGTCCGCGGCGCTGAAGGCCTTCCTCCGCCGGGTCAAGGGCTTCGACGTCGAGCAGATGTGCCTGTCGTTCATCGGCTACGAGGGGTCGCACGTGCACGTGCAGCACGAGCGGGCGCTCGTGGGCGCGATCGTCAAGGAGCACGGCGGCGTCTGCGTCGGCAAGGGCCCCGGCGAGCTCTACGACCAGAAGAAGTTCGACACGCCCTACATCCGCGACCACCTCCTTGAGCGCGGCGTGCTCGGCGACGTGTCGGAGACGGCGGCGCCCTGGAGCGCGCTCGCCGGGGTGCACGAGGCCGCGACCCGGGCGGCGAACGGCGCGCTGGCGCGACTCGGCGTCCGCGGCTTCCTCATGTGCCACCTGTCGCACTCCTACCACGGCGGCGCGTGCCTCTACTTCACCTTCGCGATGGCCCCGTCGGCCGGCGCGGACGTCGTGGAGCAGTACGACGCGGTCAAGAGCGCCGTGCAGCAGGCGTTCGTGGACAACGGCGGGACGCTCTCCCACCACCACGCCGTGGGCACCGAGCACGCGCCGTGGCTGGAGCAGGACCTCTCCGCGCCCGGCGTGCACATGCTCCGCGCGCTCTTCGACGGGGTCGACCCCGGCCGCAACCTCAACCCGTCCAAGATCGTGGCCGACCGGGCCACCTCCCCGGCGCGGTGAGGGCGGGCCTCGCCTGCGCCCAGCTCGACGAGCGCTGGGCCCGGTCCCGTCCCGCCCAGCTCGCGCGCGACGCCGTCGTGGCGGGGGCGCTCGGGGTGGCGATGGACCTCTGGACCCGGCGCGAGCTGACCGGGACCGAGCACGTCGACGCGCTCGACGGGCCGGTCATCTTCGTGGCCACCCACGCCAGCCACATGGACACGCCCGCGCTGCTTCGCGCGCTGCCGCGGGCGCGGCGTCGCCGCACGGTCGTAGGTGCCGCGGCCGACTACTTCTACGCCCGCCGGCGCACCGCGCTGGCCGTGTCGCTGGCCTTCGCCACGGTGCCGGTCCGCCGCGACGGCGGCGGCCTGGACGAGGAGTCCTCCGCCCACCTCGACGAGCTCATCGCCGACGGCTTCAGCCTCGTGGTCTTCGCGGAGGGCACCCGGTCGCGCGACGGCGCCGTCGGCCCGCTGCGCTCGGGCGCCGCGGTCCTGGCGGCCCGCAACGGGCTGCCGATCGTCCCGGTCTGCCTGCTGGGCACGCACGCCGCGATGCCCCCGGGCGCAGGCTGGATGCAGCGCGCGCCGGGCCGCACGCGCCTGGGCGGCCGGCGGCCGATCCGCATCGCCTTCGGCGCGCCGGTCCACCCGGACCCCGCGGTGCCCCACCGCGAGACCATGGAGCGTGTCCGTGTGCACTTCGCCGCGCAGGGCGCCATGACGACGCTCCCCGACGACCCGCACCCGGCCCCGCCGCCCGCGGTCGCCGCCGCGGACGCCGCCCGGTGACGGCCCCCAGGGCCTTCCTCACCGGCGCGAGCGGCTTCGTCGGCGGCGCCGTCGCTGCGCGGCTGCAGGAGCGCGGCGACGCGCTCGTGGGCCTCGCCCGCTCCGACGCGGCCGCGGCGACGCTCGCGGCGCGCGGCCTGGCAGTGGTGCGCGGCTCCCTGCTGGACCGCGACGCGCTCACGTCGGGCATGCGCGGCTGCGACGTCGTCTTCCACGTCGCCGCGGAGAACTCCCACTGCCCGGCCGACCCGGCCGGCCTGCTGCGCACGAACGTCGGCGGGACCGAGGCGGTGGTGCGCGCCGCGGCCGCGGCCGGCGTCGGGCGCCTCCTGCTCACGTCCTCCTCGGCGACCATCGGCGAGGCCCACGGGACGATCGGCACCGAGGACTCACCGCACCGCGGCTCCTACCTGTCGGTCTACGACCGCTCCAAGCACGAGGCCGAGCTGCTCGCCTTCGCCCTGGGGGCGCAGCTCGGGCTGGAGGTCGTCGCGGTGAACCCGTCCTCGGTGCAGGGCCCGGGTCGCAGCAGCGGCAACGGGAAGATCATCATCGACCACCTCAACGGGAAGCTGCCGGTGTTCGTCGACACCCACGTGAGCATCGTCGACATCGACGACTGCGTCGAGGGCCACCTGCTGGCCGCGCGGCACGGGTCGTCGCCGGACACCAGCGTCGTCGGGTACACGCGCGGCGGCGGCATCAGCTGGTACGGCCGGTCCA
>CAXUES010000111.1:0-8624 GCA_964250185.1 uncultured Solirubrobacteraceae bacterium
CCAGGTGCCCCGCGTAGCCCGCGTCGCGCAGCGCGCGCTCCAGCCCGCCGAAGTCCACCGTGCCCGAGCCGGGCTCGTGGCGGCCGGGGACGTCGGCGATGTGCACGTGGGCGAGCAGGGCGGCGTGCTCGGCGATCTGCTGCTCGACGTCCAACCCCGCGCTCAGCGTGTGGAAGACGTCCAGCAGGAGGCCGAGGCCGTGGGCGCCGGCCTCGGCGATGGCGCGGGCCGCCCGGTCGGGCGTCTCGACGTAGTAGTCCGGGACGGCGGCCTCGCTCATCGCCTCGACGATCACCGTGATCCCCCGCGCGCTCGCCGTGTCCGCGGCGAAGGCGAGGTTCTCGACGTAGCAGTCCCAGTGCTCCTGGGTCCGCCCCGCCGCCGGCAGGACCCCGGCCATGGCGTGCACCATCCGCGCGCCGACCACCTCCGCGTAGTCCAGCGCCTCGCCGACGCTCGCGCGGAACTCGGCGCGCCGTGCGGGGAAGATCGCCAGGCCCTTCTCGCCCCGGGACGCGTCGCCCGAGCGCAGCCCGAGCTGGACGTAGCGCACCCCGGCCGCCCGCAGCCAGCCGGCCATCTCGGCGGCCGGGACCGCGTAGGGCGCCGGGTGCTCGACCGCCGCGAACCCGGCCCGCGCCGCCGACGCGACGCGCTGGTCCAACGGCTGCTCGGTGAACAGGTAGCCGATGTGGGCGCTGTGGGGGTAGCCGGGCACGGACGCTCAGCCCCCCGCGACGTTCCAGCCGCGGCCGTGGTCGCCGAAGCCCTCGCAGCCCGTCGGCGTGATGGCCACCGTGTCCTCGAGCTTGATGAAGCCCCGCTCGGTGTGGTGCAGCTCCGTCTCGATCGACACCACCATGCCGGCCTCCAGCGGCAGGTGGCGGTGGTGGGGCTCGTAGCGCGGGAAGGCGTCGGGCATGAGCCAGGGCGCCTCGTGGCTGACGATGCCCATGCCGTGGGCGGCGAAGGACATGATCCCCTGCGCGGAGCACTGCGCGAGGGCCGCGTCGGCGCGCGCGAAGACCTCCGCCCCGACCGTGCCGGCCCGCAGGTCCGCGCGGGCGGACTGCTGCACGAGCTCGACCTGCCCGAGGAGGTCGACGAGCTCGGCGTCGGGCTCCCCGGCGCAGGCCATCCGGCAGACGTCGCCGATGTAGCCGCGGTAGTTGCCGCCGGAGTCCAGCGCGAGCGTCTCGCCCGCCTCCCACGTCTTGTCGTACGGCGCGCGGTTGAACGCCGTCCCGACGTTGGTCAGCGCGTACTCGAACTTCATCCCCCGCGCCGTCTCCTCACGGCGCAGCGCATCGAAGAGCGTGAGCTTGCTCGTGCCCGGGCCGTGGGCGGCGAAGACCGCGAGCATCGAGTCGACGACCTTCTCCGACGCCTCCCGCATGACGTCGAGCTCCCTCGGCGTCTTGACCGCCCGCAGGACCTCCAGCGTGTAGGTGCCGTCCACGAGCTCGGCGTCGGGCAGCTGGGCCTCCAGGACCCGGAACGCGTCGACGGGCATGAAGGCGACCTCGATGCCGATCCGGCCCGCGGCGGCGTCGAGGTCGCGCAACATGGCGGCGGCCGCCGCCGCGTAGCCGGTGCTCGCGTCGTTGGTGAGGTCCAGGTTGGTGACCCAGAAGCTGCCGAGCTGGCGCTCGTAGCGCTCCATCGGGGCGCCGACGTAGCCCGAGTCGAGCGGCCGGCCCCGCACGTAGACGAAGAACGGCAGGTAGCGGCTGAGCCCGTGGGCGTCCATGTAGTCGTAGAAGAAGAAGCGGTAGTCGCCCAGCAGGTACTGGACGCTGTGCTTGGACGTGACCAGCAGGGCGTCCAGCCCGGCGTCGTCCATCAGGCGGTCGAGGCGCCCCGTGTCGAACGGAGGCCGGCCGCGCCGGGAGGTGTCCTCGACCGGGTTGCCCTCGGAGTAGGCGAAGCTCATGGCGGTCTCTCCTGCCTCGATCAGCTCGGGAACGTGCGGTGCAGCTCGGCGACCTGCGCCGCGTCCAGCGGCGACGTCGGCCGGTCGCCGAGGATGAGCGAGACCTTGGCGGTCTCCTCGAGCTCCTCGTAGGCGTGGACGGCCTCCCGGAGGCTCGCCCCCGAGACGATCGGCCCGTGGTTGGCCAGCAGCATCGACCGGTGCCCGCGGGAGACCTGGCGGACCTCGTCGGCCAGCGCGCGGTCGCCCGGCGGGAAGTACGGGACGAGCGGGAGCTTGCCGACCCGCATGACGTAGTAGGCCGTCAGCGGCTCCAGCACGTCGTCGGTCCGCTCGTGGTGCAGGCAGGAGACCGCCACCGAGTAGGTGGAGTGCAGGTGCACGACGGCGCGCGCGTCGGGCCGCTCCTCGAAGACCGCCAGGTGGAAGACGTGCTCCTTGGAGGGCTTGTCGCCGCTGAGCAGCTCGCCCTCGTGGGAGATCTTGGAGATCCGGTCGGCGTCCAGGTCGCCCAGGCTCGAGTTCGTGGGCGTCACCAGGACCTCGCCGCCCGCGAGCCGCAGCGACAGGTTCCCCGCCGTGCCGTGGGCGAGCTGGCGCGTGTACAGCAGCCGGCCCATCCGGACGAGCTCCTCGCGGCCGTCGGCTTCCTCGCTCATGCCCTGCTCCCCGCTCCGGTCATGGCGGCGAGCGCGTCGTCGAAGAAGCGCTCCCCGCCGAAGTTGCCCGACTTGAGCGCGAGGGCCACCCCGCGCCGGTCGCTGATGAGCACCGGGACGCCCGGGCTGATCTCCGGCCCGATCGTCAGGCCGCCGAGGTCCAGCGCCTGGGCCACGGCCCCGGAGGTCTCCCCGCCGGCCACGACGACCCGGCTGACGCCGCGCTCGACGAGGCGCTGGGCGGTCTCGGCGAACAGGCCCTCCAGGCGGCGCGACGTCGCCTCGCGGCCGTAGCGCGCCTGCGCGGCGGCCACGTCGTCGGGCGCCGCCGAGGAGTAGACGAGCGGCGCCTCGCCGTGGTGGGCCCCGATGAAGGCCACGAGGTCGGCCGCCGACGTGCGGCCGTCCATGACGTCCTCGACCGCGACCCCGAGGGAGGGGTGCTCGCGGACGTGGGCGTCCACCTGGCTGCGGGTCCTCCCGGAGCAGCTGCCGGCGAGGACGGCCTCGGGGCCCGCCATGCCGTCGAAGCGACGGTGGCCGCCCGTGGCCCGGCCCGCGGCGATGAGGTTGGCCGGCAGCCCGCGGGCGATGCCCGAGCCCCCGGTCACCAGCGGGGCGTCCGCGCAGGCACGGCCGATGCGGACGAGGTCCTCGTCGGTCACCGCGTCGACGATCGCCAGCACCTCCCCGCGGCCCGCGCACGCGCGCAGCGCCGCGCCGATCGCCGCGGGGCCGTCGCCCACGACCGCCGCGGGCACGTGCCCGACGGCGGAGGTCGTCTGCCGGCGCAGCCAGCGGCGCAGGTCGGGGTCGGTCATCGGCGTCAGCGGGTGGTGCTCCATCCCCGACTCGCTGAGCAGCCTGTCCCCGACGAAGAGGTGCCCCTGGTAGACGGTGCGACCCGTCGCCGGGAAGGCGGGGCACGCGACGACGCCCCGGACGCCCAGCGCGTCGGCCAGCGCCTCGGCGACGGGGCCGATGTTGCCCTCGGGCGTCGAGTCGAAGGTCGAGCAGTACTTCAGGACGATCTGCGCGCAGCCCTGCGCCTGCAGCCAGCGCAGGGCCTCCAGCGACGCGGCGACCGCGTCGGCCACCGGGACCGACCGGGTCTTCAGCGAGACCACGCCGGCCTCGACGGCGGGATCGGCGGCGCCGCCCGGGACGCCCACGTACTGCGCGGTCAGCAGGCCCCCCTGGCCCGGGAGCCCCTGGGCCAGGGTGTTGGCGATGTCGCTCGCGCCCGTGAAGTCGTCGGCGATCACCCCGATCAGCACGGGGCCTCCCCGAGGAGGGCCCGCATGCGCACGACCGCGGCCTCCGGAGCCGCGAGGACCGGCACCTGCACCACGTCGCGCACCGGTCCGGCCGCACGGGACGTCGAGAAGTGGGCGAGCATGACGGCGTCGTGGTCGGCGAAGCGCGGCGCCGCCTCGGCGACGAGGCGGTCGTGGGCCTGCGCGTCGCCCCGGCGCAGCAGGTCGATGGCGTCGGGGGCGACGACCGTCTCCAGCGTGGTCGTCGCGCCGGCCTCCGCGGCGAACTGGCGGAACTCCTCCTCCATGGTGGGGACCGCGGGGGCGAAGGTCGCCACCATGCCGATGCGCCCGCCGGCGGCGATCGCCTCGCGGAACATCGCCTCGTTGGGCCGCAGGATGGGCAACGCGAGCTCGTCCTGCATCCGGTCGATGGCCGGACCGAACGCCGAGCAGGTTATGAGGATCCCGTCCGCACCGATGCGCTGGGCGTAGCGGCCGAGGTCGACGAAGCGCTCGATCAGGCCCTCCGAGAGCTCGGCGCCGTCGGCGGCGCGGTCGATGGTCAGGCCGTCGTCGAGCAGGTTGACCCCCTCGGCGTCCGGCCAGAGGGAGGCCATCGCCGCGTTGACGGGCTCCATGGCCACCGGCGTGGCGTGCAGCAGCACGATGCGGGGCGCGCTCACGCCACGCTCGCGGTGCGCGGCAGGAGCCCGGAGCGCGCGTAGACCGCGGCCGCCGCGTCGTCGCCGAGGTGGTCCAGGAAGGCCTCCGCCTCGGCGGCCGAACGGCTGTCGGTGAAGATCGCCGCGGAGAAGTCGGTGTGCTGCTGGAGGGGGTCCGGGAACGGCCCGACGACGTCGATGCCGTCGATGGCCATGAGCTCGGAGATCTGCTGCACGGCGAGGTCGGCGTCCCCCGCGAGCACCCGGTCGGCGGTGAAGCCCGCCTGGACCGTCGTCGCCCGGGCCTCCACGGCCTCCGTGATGCCCAGGCGCGCCATGACCTCGCGGAAGTGGATGCCGCTCGCGCCCGTCAGCGAGTAGGCCACCGAGCGCGCCGCGAGCAGCGCCTCCCGGAAGGCCTCCGGCGTGGAGATGTCCGGGCGCGGCGCGCCGCGCGCGACGCCGAGGCCGAAGCTCGCCCGGGCCACCGGCCGGACCGACCCGGCCCGCAGCACGCCCTGCTCGACCAGCTCGGCGATCGGCGCGTCGATGGCGATCAGGACGTCCCCGCGCGCGCCCGAGCGGACGCGCTCGAGCAGGACGCCCGTCGGGCTCCACTCGACCTGGACCTCGTGGCCCGCCGCGCGCCAGGCCGGCAGCAGCGAGCGCTGCAGGGCCAGCTCGACGGCGAGCGTGCTCATGACCGCCAGGTCCGCGCTCATCGGCTGCCGGCCCCCGTCTTCTCGCGGACCGGGGCGCTCGCCGTGGGGAGGCTGACCTCCACGGGCTGCAGGAGCTCCTCCTCCTGGCCACGCCAGGTGACCGGGAAGAGCTTCAGCGGGATGAGGATCAGCCCCGCGACGATGGCCAGGATGCCCGCCACGACCATCCCGTAGGAGAACCCGTGGTTGGTGATGACCAGCGCGGTCAGGATGCCGCCGTAGATCCCGCCGGTGCCCTTGGCCACCGCGTAGAGCGCCCCGTAGTTCGCTCCCGCTCCCGAGTTGCCGTAGTAGTGGCCGATCGTGACGGGGAAGAGCGAGAACAGCGACGCCCAGAAGAAGATGGCCAGGATCGCGGTGACGAGGAACAGCGCCTGGTTGCCGGCCTCCCCGGCGACCACCGAGCCGACCAGCAGCACGCCGGAGGCGACGAAGCTGCCGATCATCGTGTTCTCCCGGCCCAGCCGCTCCGAGAGCCAGCCGAGGCTGAGCTTGCCGAAGCCGTTGGCGATGGCGATGCCGGCCGCCGCGGCCGTGCCGGCCGTCGCGGCGAAGCCGAAGCTCGCCGAGTAGTCGACGATCCGGCTCAGCCCGGCCAGTCCCGCGCCGGAGATGAGGACGAACGAGACCATGAGCACCCACATCTGCCAGGTCCGCAGCGCCTGCAGCAGCGTGAACTCGTGCTCGGAGCGGCGGATGGACGCCTTCTTGGGCACCCAGCCGGGCGGGGACCAGTCCTTGGGCGGGTCCTCCATGGACATCGAGGCGAGGAACGTCAGCACCACGATGAGGGCGGTCATGACGTAGATGACCGAGAAGAAGGTCGTCTCCGAGGCCGAGTCCGGGATGCCGCGGATCCAGAAGATGAACGGGATCGAGCCCCACGAGAACGCGCCGGCGATGACCCCGGTCATGACGCCGCGGCGGTCGCGGAACCACTTGTTGCCGGTGGTGACCGCGTTGTTGTAGATGAAGCCGGTGAAGAAGCTGCCGATGCACCACAGGACGATGACCACGCCGTAGGACGGGCCGAGCGTCACCGAGAAGATGCCCAGCGCGGAGAACAGGCCCGCGATGCGGGTGGTCCACCGCGGACCGAAGCGGTCGCGCAGCATGCCGCCCGGCAGCATGCCCACCGACTGGAAGACGATGAACAGCGTGAACATCGTCGAGACCTGGTTGTCGGTCCACCCGTAGGCCTGGCCGACGGGTCCCGAGATGGAGCTCCAGCTGTACTCGTACGGGCTGATGACGAGCATCGCGAAGAACGCCGCCACCGCCACGCGGTAGCGGCTGTAGCCGAGGATCTCCCGGTCGGTCCTCCCGGGCCCTCCGATCACTGCTGACATGTGTCCCTCTCCTGCGGTAGATGGGAGGCCCGACGCACCCGGCGCGAGCCCCGGGCCTGGCTCAGGCGGTCGCTCCGGCGAGGTCGTGCTCGCGCTCGCCCGCCGCGGGCATCCGCGTCTTGACCACGACCTTGATCGCGTCCTCGACCCGGTCGCGCGCGTAGCGGATGGCCTCGGGGAGGTCCTCCAGCGCGAAGGTGTGCGTGTGGATGGCCGTCGCGTCGAAGCGGCCCTGGCGCATGAAGGCCTCGGCGCGGTGCGTCGCGGACTTGCCCTCGCCGCGGATGCCGTACAGGTAGATGTTGTTGCGCACGAGGTAGGCGATGTCGATCGGCACCTCCTCGGACGGGAACGCCGCCAGGCAGATCTTCCCGCCGCGGTTGAGCATCTGCGCGGCCTCGTTGACGGCGTTGGGGGCGCCGGAGCACTCCACGACGAAGTCGACGCCCTTGCCGCCGGTGAGCTCGCGGACCGCCTCGACCGGGTCCTGCTCGCGGACGTTGATGACGTGGTCGGCGCCGAGCCCCCTGCCGATCTCCAGGCGGTTGTCGCGCGTGCCGGTGAGGATCACCGGCTGCGCGCCGAGCGCCTTGGCCACCGCTGCGCCGAGCAGCCCGATGGGACCGGGCCCGCTGATGACGACCGAGTCGCCCGCGACCAGGCCGCCGAGCTCGGTGAGCCCGTACATCGACGTGCCGGCGGTGACGACGAGCGTCGCCTCCTCGTCGCTCATGGCGTCGTCGACGGCGATGAGCGTGTTGACGCTGTTGATCGCGTACTCGCAGAAGCCGCCGTCGGTGGTGAAGCCGTTGGCGCGGTGGCCCTTGTCGACGTCGCCGTAGTTCTTGCCGTAGTTGTGGCAGGCGGTGTACATGCCCTCGCGGCAGCGCTTGCACTGCCCGCAGCCCGCGTGGATCTCCACGGTGACGCGGTCGCCGATGGCGAACTCGTCGACGCCGGGGCCGAGCGCCGCGACCGTGCCCATGTACTCGTGGCCCGGCGTGAAGCCCTTGTTGAAGGGCAGGCCGCCCTGGATCTGGGCGGGCGGGCCGTGGGCGATGATCTCGAGGTCGGTGGCGCAGATGGCGACGCCGTCGATGCGCACCAGGACCTCCGCCCGCTTGGGCACGGGCACGGGCTTCTCCTCGAGCGAGAGCTCGCCCGGATCGCCCAGGACCCAGGCCTTCATGGTCTCGGGGATCGGGAGATCCGGGTCGACCTTCACGTTGTCGGGCTGCGGCATGGTGTGAGCATGCCCACGCTCTGACAGCACGTCCAACGGATTGCGCCGCTGACTTCCATCGACCGGAGCGATTAACGTCGCGGCCATGGAGACGCGGCTGCTCGAGTACTTCGTCGCCGTGGCGAGCGAGCTGAGCGTCACCGAGGCCGCCCGCCGCCTCTACGCCGCGCAGTCCACGGTCTCCGCCGGGCTGCGGAGCCTGGAGACCGAGCTGGGGGTGCAGCTGCTGCGCCGGACGACGAAGAGCATGCAGCTCACGGCCGCCGGCGAGGAGCTCCTGCCCGACGCGCGGCGGATCCTCGACGCCGTCGAACGGCTCCACGCGCTGGCGTCGGAGACCTCCAGCGGCCAGCGCGGGCGGCTGACGCTCGGCACCTTCCTCGGGCAGGACCTCGTGCACGACCTCCCCTCGGCCCTGCGCACCTTCCGCGCGGGCCACCCCCACGTGGACCTGCGCCTCGTCTCCTCCCAGCGCGGCTCGACCGGCTACGCCGACGACCTCATCCGCGGCAGGCTCGACGTGGCGTTCTTCGCCCTCACCCCACCTCCGGAGCTCGACGTCTTCGCGCTGCTCGAGGTCCCCTACGTCGCGCTGGTGCCCCGCTCGCACCCGCTGGCGGACACCCCGGAGGTCTCGCTCGAGGCGCTCGCGCCCGAGGCCTGGATCGACTCGCCGCCGGGCTACGGCAACCGCGTCGGGGTGGAGCACGCCCTCGCCGAGCGCCGGCTGCGCCGGCAGGTGGTCGCCGAGATCGCCGACGTCCTCGCGATCCCGGGCTACGTCGCCACGGGCATGG
>CAXUES010000112.1:0-8541 GCA_964250185.1 uncultured Solirubrobacteraceae bacterium
CGTCCGGCGCATGGTCATCTTGGCCAGCGAGGACGTCGGCAACGCCGACCCGCAGGCGCTCGTGGTCGCCACGGCCGCGGCGAGCGCGGTGGAGCACGTCGGCCTGCCCGAGGCCGCCCACGCGCTGGCCCAGTGCGCGGTCTACCTCGCGCTGGCGCCCAAGTCCAACGCCGCCTACGCCGCGCTGAACGCCGCGCGGGCGCTCGTGCGCGAGCGGGGCGCCTCGCCGCAGCCCGAGTACCTGGCCTCCCCCGCGCGCGGCGACGTCCCCTACGACTACCCCCACGCCCGGCCGGAGGGCGCCTCCCCGCAGGAGCTCATGCCCCGGGGGCTGGAGGGCACGACGTTCTGGGAGCCCGGGCCGGCCGAAGCCGCGATGGCCGCGCGCCTGGCCGACATCCGCCGGCGGCGCGGCCGGGGCTAGGCGGCGGCGGGCTGCCCCACGAGCACGAGCCGCATGAACACGCTGGCGCGGGCGTAGGGCATGTGCAGCGACGCCGGGTCGACGTGGGCGAAGCCCGCCGCCTCGTACAGGTGCACGGCGGGTGCGAGCTTCGTCGAGCTGCCGAGGTAGATCGAGGTCGCGCCGAGCTCCCGGGCGCGCTCGATCGCCGCGGCGATGAGCCGCCGACCCGTGCCGCGCCCCTGTGCGGCGGGATCCACGGCCATCTTGGAGAGCTCGAAGGCGCCCGTGCCGTCGGGGGCGAGCGCGATGCCGCCGACGACCTCCCCCGCGTCCTCGGCGAGGAGCACCGCGCCGCCCGGCGCGACGTACGCGGCCATGGGATCGGCGAGCTGGCGGCGATCCTCGTCCTCCAACGTGAAGTGCTCGGCGATCCACGCCTCGTTGAGCGCGCGGAAGGCCGCGGCATCGGCCGGCGTGGAGAGGTCGCGCACGACGGGCGGGGTCATGCCCTCCATGGAAGCGCACGCCGACCGAGAGCACCAGGATCTCGTTCGTCTGCATCAAGATGCTGGAGCTATGGATCCCACCGCCGTCGACCTGCGCCTGCTGCGCTCCTTCGTCGCCGTGGCCGAGGAGCTGCACTTCGGCCGCGCCGCCGCGCGGCTGCACCTCGCCCAGCCGCCGCTGTCGCAGCAGATCCGCCGGCTGGAGGCCGCCGTGGGCTGCGAGCTGCTGTGGCGCACGTCGCGCTCCGTGCGGCTCACCCCGGCCGGCGCGGCGTTCGTGGAGCGGGCGCGGCGGACGCTGCGCAACGTCGAGGAGGACGTCGCCGAGGCGCGGGCCATCGGGTCGGGCGCCTCGGGCCGGCTGCGGGTCGGCTTCGTCGGATCGGCGCTGCTCGCGGGCCTGCCCGCCGCCCTGACCGCCCACCGCGCCGCCCACCCCGACGTGGAGGTGCGCCTGCGCGAGGCGCACACCGCCGTGCTGCTCGAGGGGCTGCGCGACGGGAGCCTGGACATCGCCGTGGCGCGCGACGCCGAGCCCGACCCGGACGACCGCTTCGTGGCCGGGACGCTGCTGCGCGAGCCCTACGTCGCCGTGGTGCCCGCCACGCATCCCGCCGCGGGCGCCGCGACGCTCCCGGTGACCGCCCTGCGCGACGAGCCCTTCGTCTCCCCCGCGCGCTCGGGCGGCGAGCGCGCCTACGAGAAGCCGCTCGGCCTCTGCGAGCGCCACGGCTTCCGCCCCGCGGTGACCCAGGAGGCCTCGCACTGGCTCACGGTCCTGCAGCTCGTCGGCGCGGGCTTCGGCGTGTGCCTGGCGCCCGCGTGCGTCGCGGCGATCGCGCCGGCCTCGGTCTCCTGCCTCCCGCTCCAGGACGACGGCGACGTGCGCTCGGAGATCGCGCTGGTCATGGCCGCGGACGAGGAGCGGCCGATCGTGGACGCCTTCGCGGCCGCCCTGGCGGGCGCCTAGCCCCGGAAGGTGCGGCGGTAGGCCGTCGGCCGGGTGGTGGTGGCCCGCCCGAAGTGGACGCGCAGCGCCGCGGCGCTGCCGAAGCCCGCCCGCCGGGCCACCTCCTCGACGGGGTGGTCGGTGCCCTCGAGGAGCTCGCGCGCCCGCACCACCCGCTGGGCGAGCAGCCAGCGCTTCGGCGTCGTGCCCGTCTCCTCGACGAAGCGCCGGGCGAAGGTGCGCGGGCTCATGAGCGCGTGGCGGGCGAGGTCGGCGACCGCCAGCGGCTCGTCGAGGTGCTCCAGCGCCCACGCCCGCGTGGGGCCGAGGCCGTCGCCGCCACCCGCGCCCAACGGCGCCGCGATGAACTGCGCCTGCCCGCCGTCCCGATGCGGCGCCACCACGTGCCACCGGGCGACCGCGGCGGCCGCTCCGGCGCCGGCGTCCTCGCGCACGACGTGCAGGCAGAGGTCCATCCCGGCCGCCAGGCCGGCCGACGTGAGGACGTCGCCGTCGTCGACGTAGAGGACGCCCGGGTCGACCTCGACGGCGGGGAACGCCGTGGCCAGCCGCTCGCAGAACGACCAGTGGGTCGTCGCGCGGCGGCCGTCGAGGAGGCCGGCGTGGGCGAGGACGAACGCGCCGGTGCAGATCGACATGACCCGCGCGCCGCGTGCGTGCGCGGCAGCGACCGCGTCGAGGGCGGCGCGCTGCGGGGCGACCAGGTCGGGGACGGAGCCGCCCACCACGACCAGGTCGGCCGATTCGAGCGCCTCCAGGCCGACGTCGGCGTGCAGGACGACGCCCGACGAGGTGGTCACCGGGCCGGGCTCCCGCGCGGCCACCTCCAACGCGTAGGGCAGGACGGGCCGCGACGATCCGGGGCGCGGCGGCCCGAACACCGAGACCGCGGTGCCGACGTCGAAGAGGACCGACCCCTCGACGAGCAGGAGCACCACCCGGATCGTCCGCATGGCAGGAAGCTAGCGGACGCTGTCGTTCCTGCCACTGGTGGCGGGGGTGCGCGGTCGTCAGCATCGCTCGCTCGATGCACCGCGCCTGGACCGTCGCCGCCGCCGGGTTCGTCGCCCTCCTCGCCGCCGCGGCGATCCGGGCGACCTTCGAGCTGCTCATGGAGCCGCTCATGGACGAGTTCGGCTGGACCCACGGCCAGATCTCCACCGCGGCGGCGGTCAACCTGGTCGTGTTCGGGCTCTCCGCGCCGTTCGCCGCCGCGCTCACCGAGCGCTTCGGGCTGACCCGGACCGTCCTGGTCGCCCTCGGGGCGATCGTCGTCAGCGCGGCGCTGCTCACCCGGGTCACGCAGCTGTGGCAGCTCTTCCTCGTCTGGGGCGTCATCGCCGGCGCGGCGACGGGCGCGGTCGCCCCGGTGCTCGCCGCGACGGTCGCGGGCCGCTGGTTCGTCGCGCGGCGCGGCCTCGTCGTCGGCCTGCTCACCGCGGCCAACTCCACCGGGCAGCTCGTGTTCCTGCCGCTCATGGCCCACCTGACGACCACGGGCGACTGGCGCTGGACCATGGCGGTGGTCGGCGGCTCGGCGCTCCTGGCGGCGGTGTGCGTCGCGGCGGGCATGCGCGACCGCCCGTCGGACCTCGGCCTCGCGCCCTACGGCGGCGTCCACGAGGAGGTCCTCACCGCGCCGCGGCGCTCCGCGCTCGGGACCCTCCGCGACGTCGCGCCCGACCCCGTCTTCCTCGCGCTCGTCGCCTCGTTCTTCGTCTGCGGCGCCACGACGGTCGGGCTCATCGCCGTCCACCTCATCCCGGCCGCGCACGACCACGGCATCAGCGCGGGGACCGCCGCGGGCCTCATGGCGGTGATGGGCGTGCTCGACATCGCCGGGACGACGGGCTCAGGGTGGCTCACGGACCGCTACGACGCCCGCATGCTCCTGCTCGTCTACTACGCCGGGCGGGGCGTGTCGCTGCTCATCCTGCCCTCGGCGCTCTCCTCGCGCGGGCCCGTCCTCACGGCGTTCACGATCTTCTACGGCCTGGACTGGATCGCCACGGTGCCGCCGACCGTCGCGCTGCTGCACCAGCGCTTCGGGCGCGAGGTGGGGATCGTCGCCTTCGGCTGGGTCTTCGCCGGCCACCAGCTCGGCGGCGCGGCGGCGGCGTTCACGGCGGGCACGGTGCGTGACGCCTCGGGCACCTACGACGGCGTCTTCCTCGTTTCCGGCGCGCTCTGCCTGGCGGCCGCCGCGCTGCTGGCCGGCCTGCGCGTGCGGCCCGTGCGCGACGAGCCGGTCGCCGCGCCCCCGGCCGTCGCCGTGGCCGGCGGGCCCTAGGCGCCCGGCGCCACGCGGGCGAGGAACGCCGCGATCTCGTCGAGCACCTGCCCGCGGTCGGTCTCGTTGAGCACCTCGTGCCGGGCGCCCTCGTGGATGTGCGTCTCCAGGTCGGTGAACCCGAGCGCCTCGATGCCCGCGCGCGTCTCGCCGATCGGCACGAGGCGGTCCTCGGCGCCGTGGATCCACAGGGTGGGCAGGGCACCGAGCTGCGGTCCCTCGTTGATGACCTGCAGCCCGGCCGCGAGCGCCTCGAGCGTCGGCCGCTTGAACGGCCCGTGCCAGACGAGCTCGTCGGCCTCGTAGGCCTCGCCGACGGCCGGATCGCGCGAGAGCGTGGACGGGTCGAGGGGGGCGTCGGGGATCTCCGGCAGCTCGAGCGCGCTGGTCGCCGCCGTCCACGAGCCGAGCACCGGGCCGGAGAGCACGAGGCCGACGAGCTCGTCCCCGTAGCGCTGCGCGTACCGCGCGGCGATCATCCCGCCCATCGAGTGGCCGAGCAGGACGAGCGGGAGCCCCGGGTGCTCGGAGCGGGCCCGCTCGACCACGGCGTGGAGGTCGTCGACGACGTCGTCGTAGTCCTCGACCAGGACCCGCTCGCCCTCGGAGCGGCCGTGGCCGAGGTGGTCGACGCCGACGACGTGGGCCCCGTCCTCCACGAGCCGGGCGGCGACGTGCTCGTAGCGGCCGATGTGCTCGCCGTAGCCGTGGGCGAGCACGACGAGGCGCACGGCGGCGTCGTCGGGCCACGTCCGCACGCGCAGCGCGCCGTGGCCCCCGGGGACCGTGTCGTCGTGGGCGGGCGCGACGTCGGTGCTCATGACGCCGTGTCTACCCACCCGCGGGTGCGCGCACCGCGACACTGCCCGGGTGCCCTCCCCGCCGACCGGACCACCCGTGCTCCTCACCGCGGCCGACGCCCACGCCGTGACGGGCCTGCGCCTGCGCGCGGACCGCCGCGCGGCGCGCCGCGGACGCCGGGTCCGCGGCGTCCCCGCGCTCCCCGACGCGCTCGTCCGCGGCTGGGACGCCGCCGCCGTGCAGGCCGGTGCGCCGATCGCCGCGGCCGGCGCGGGCGAGGAGCTCGCCACGCTCGCCTGGCCGCTGCCCGGCGAGGCGCCCGCCGCCGCGGCCGCGGCGGGACGCACCGCCGCCGTCGTCCCGGCCCTCGGGGCGCCGGCCGACCTGCACGTCTGGTGGACGGACCCCGACGGCGCCGTGACGCTCCCGGGCGGCACCGGCCGTGCCGGCAGGGGCGGCGCCCTCCACGTCGTCGCGCCGTCCGGGACCGTCGTCGCCCGCTTCGTCGACGGGACCTCCGCCGGCCCGCCGGACGTCGTCGGGACGGGCACGTGGCCCGCGTGGTTCCCCGGGCTGCACCGCGTCGAGCTGTGGCGCGAGGACGTGCGCGGCCACGCGCGGCGCTGGGTCCTGCCGACGGGCGCCTGGCTGGCCTGAGCGGCGGCAGCCGACCCGGGTCGTTGCGCCCGGACGCCCGAGTGGTCGATCATCCACCCATGCGCCGTCACGTCCTGTCCTGCGCCGTGCTCCTCGCCGTGCTGATCGCCGCGCCCGTCGCCTCGGCCGCGGGGCGGCCCGACCTGGCCCGCTGGCCCGCCAAGGACCGCATGGTGCTCATCCAGAACGACAAGGACCAGGAGCGCACGCTCGACGGCCGCACGGGCCACTCGCCGTTCGACGACACGGCGCCCACGGGCGACTGCAACAAGAAGTGCGAGAGCTACCTCGTCCCCTGCGACGGCGTCCTCTGCCAGTCCGGCAGTCGCATGTGGGACGCCCGCACCCGCTACCTCAAGCTCCTGGGCGGCCACGGCTCGGACACGATCTACGGCGGGCCGTTCACCGACGTCCTCTGGGGCGACTTCAAGCCCGGGGGCCAGCCCACCTCGCAGGTGGACGTCATCGACGGCGGCGCGGGCACCGACTACATCTACGCCTCCCACGGACGCAACACCATCAGCGGCGGCGCCGGGGACGACTACATCGTCGCCCGCTTCAGCCGCGGCACGATCGACTGCGGCGCCGGCAAGGACAAGGTCTTCGTCTCCAAGGCGTCACGCGCGGCGACGACGTTCAAGTCCTGCGAGACGATCACCCGGGGCGGCCTGACCTAGCGCACGATCGCCGCGCCCGAGCCCCCGCCGAAGCCGGGGTCGACGGCCTCGCCCTCGACGGCCTCGTCGAGGGCGCGCTCCTCCTGGTGGGTGTCCTTCCCCCCACGCAGCCACGAGGCGCCCGCGGCCACGAGGCAGGCGATCGCCGCGAAGGTGAAGGCGTAGTGCAGCGCGTCGCCGAAGGGCCCCGAGATGAGCGACGGGAAGAACCTGCGGCTCGTCAGGTGCGCGGCCTGCGCCGGCGAGAGCGTCGAGAGGACGTCCGTGCCGAGCAGGCTCTGGATCGGGTTGTAGCCCAGGAACGACGCGAAGAGCGTCGAGACGGGCGGCAGGTCGGCGATCCGCGAGGCGTCGGCGGGCGAGACGCCGTTGGCGATCAGGCCGTCGTGCAGCGACGCGGGCAGGCTCGAGGCCAGGCCGACGATCATCAGCGAGAAGAAGATCCCGATCGAGAGGACCTGCGCGGAGTTCTGGAAGGTCGCGCTCATGCCCGCGCCCTGCCCGCGCTCGCTCGCCGGCAGCGAGTTCATGATCGCCGCGCGGTTCGGGGAGCTGAACAGGCCCATGGCCAGGCCGTTGAGGAGCAGCAGCAGCGCGAAGACGGCGTAGCTGAAGTCCACGGGCAGCAGCTCGAGGAGCACGAAGCTCGCCGCGGCCAGGATCATCCCGCTGGTCGCGAACGGCCGCGCGCCGTAGCGGTCGCTCAGGATCCCGGAGATCGGCCCGGCGATGAGGAAGCCGAGGATCAGCGGCAGCATGTAGATGCCCGCCCACAGCGGCGTCTCGGTGAAGTCGTAGCCGTGCCGGGGCAGCCAGATCCCCTGCAGCCAGATGATGAGGACGAACTGCAGCCCGCCGCGGCCGATGGCGGCCAGCAGCGTGGCGAGGTTCCCCGCCGCGAAGGCGCGGATGCGGAACAGGCGCAGGTCGAACATCGGCGAGTCGACGCGGGACTCGATGACGCAGAACAGGCCCAGCACCGCGAGGCCGCCGGCCAGCGCGGCGATGACGCCGGGCGCGGTCCAGCCCATCGTGTGGCCGCCGTGGGGCTGGATCCCGTAGGTGATCCCGACCATCACCGCGATCAGCCCGACCGCGAAGGTCAAGTTCCCCCACCAGTCCATCTTCGCCGGCCGCCGCGGGGAGAGGTCGACGAGCTTGCGGTAGGCCCAGACCGTCCCGAAGATCCCGATCGGGACGTTGACCAGGAAGACCAGGCGCCAGTCGATCGGCGCGAGGATCCCGCCGAGCACGAGGCCGAGGAACGACCCGGCGATCGCCGCGATGCCGTTCACGCCGAGCGCGAGCCCGCGCTGGTCGGCCGGGAAGGCGTCGGTGAGGATCGCCGCGGAGTTGGCGAAGAGCATCGCCCCGCCCACGCCCTGCACGACGCGCCAGCCGATGAGCCAGAGCGCACCGGCGCTGCCGTCCAGCGGGGTGAGGGCGAGCATCACCGCCCCGACGGTGAAGACGACGAAGCCCAGGTTGTAGATCCGGACGCGGCCGAGCATGTCGCCCAGGCGACCCAGGCTCACCACGAGGACCGCGGTGACCACGAGGAAGCTCAGGATCATCCAGAGCAGGTAGTTCGTGTTGCCCGGCGCGAGCGGGTCGATGTGGATGCCCCGGAAGATGTCGGGCAGCGCGATGAGCATGATCGACGCGTTGATCGTCGCCAGCAGGATCCCGATGGTCGTGTTGGACAGCGCGACCCACTTGTAGTTCGGGCCGACCTCGGGCTGCGGGCGCGTCGCGGTGCTCATCTCGATAGGTGAGGCTATCTAACTTGTTCGCCGCCCCGGTGGTGCGTCGAGTTCGGCGACTTGGACTGAGGGACTACGCGGCCCGCGCCTGCTCGAGCTCGCGCTGGGCCGCGCGGGCCCGGCGCGACTTGCGCAGCTTCTCGGGCAGCAGCGGCATGAGCACCCGGCGGACGTACTGCTGGTTGGCGAAGAGCGTCGCCTCGCGGATCGGGTCCCACGAGAGGCCGTAGCCCTTGCGCACGCCCGGGGGCAGCAAGCCGATGGTGATGAAGTTGACCAGCTCGACGAACGGGCGCAGCTTGGTCGGCAGCGGCGGGTGGAAGACGATCTCCCGGCCAAGCTCGCGGGCGCGCTCGGTGACGAAGAGCTCGTCGCCGGAGACCATCCGGTCCATGTAGGCGACGAAGTCGTCGTAGGTGCGCGGCATGTCGCCGGCCTTCAGGCCGAACTGCCGGCCGACGACCTTGTAGT